>JAYYEE010000188.1:0-4362 GCA_036160175.1 Planctomycetota bacterium | reverse complement strand
TGCAGCAGGTCGCTCGCGGCGACGAACTCGACGCCGTCTCGGACCTGCTCGCCGCACCGCCGGAGCCCGCGGGCGGCGTCCGCCAGCACCACGTTGATCTCGCGGTTCTCCGCGGCGCGAGCGTCGCTGAGGCGGTTGGCGACCTCCACCACCGCCTCGGGCTCGATGAACAACGTGGCCCCAGATGCGCTGCGGTCATGCAAGACCCCGCGGACGCGCTGCCGGTAGTCCGACTTGACCTGCAGCACGGGCCGGCCGTGGCGCCATGAGGGCTCCGGCGCCTGCAAGCAGCGACGCACGTCGCCCGCGGCCAGTACGCCAGCCATCGCGCTCTCGACGGCGCGCTTGTGCCGCTCGATCTCCCGGCGCACCTCACGGAGCTTGCCGGACGCGGAGTCCATCACCTCGCCTCGGTCGTCGACGATCTGCTCGAGCTCTTCGACCAGGTCTTCTAGCTGGGGGGCCGCGCTCGCGAACGCGGCGAGCGGCGCCGGTGAGGCCAGGCACCACCTGCGGCACCGCTCTGCGGTGCGCAGGACGCGCTTGAGGTCCGCGGCGTCCTGCGCCTGCAGCGCATGCTCACCGTCGAAGAAGCGCAGCAGCCATGAGCGCACCTCGACCGCGCCGCTCAGCGGCATGCCGACGCCGCCGTCCACTTTGGCCCGCAGCGCTTCGACCGCGGCGAGCCGCGCCTGCGCCGCTGCCGCCGTCGCAGCAGGCGACAACGCCTCGACCGCCGTCCGCCCCAGGGGCGTGACGAGCTTGGCGGTCAGCAGCCCGCGGACGGCCTGGAACTCCAGGGCGTCTGCATCGAACGGCGCACTCATGTCAGACATCGGGCAGAACATGTTGCCGTATGGCGCGGGCTTGTAAACTCGCGTCCAAAATGAAGCACGACCGCGAGACCGGTTTCGGCACCAAGGCGATCCACGCCGGCCAATCCCCCGACCCAAGCACCGGCGCCATCATGACGCCGGTGTACATGACCAGCACCTACGTCCAAGAGGAGCCGGCGGTCACCAAAGGCTACGACTACAGCCGCTCAGGCAACCCGACGCGCACGGCCCTCGAGGGCAACCTCGCCGGCCTCGAAGGAGGCAAGCACGGCCTCGGTTTCGCGAGCGGCATGGCCGCGATCACCTGCGTCATGAACCTGCTCAAGTCCGGCGACCACGTGATCGCAGGTAACGACCTCTACGGGGGCACCTACCGGCTCCTGAAGACCGTCTACGAGAAGTTCGGCGTTGAGTCGACGTTGATCGACATGACCGACCTCTCGCAGCTGGAGGCGGCGTTCCGCCCGAACACGCGCTTGGTGATGCTGGAGACGCCGACCAACCCGCTGCTGCGCTGCTGCGACCTCGAGGCGGTCGCCGCGATCAGCAAGCAGAAGGGCGCGATCACCATGGCGGACAACACGTTCGCGACCCCGTATCTCCAGCAGCCGCTCGCGCTCGGCTGCGACGTCGTGATCCACTCGACGACCAAGTATTTGGGCGGCCACAGCGACGTCGTCGGCGGCGCGACGATCTGCAACGACGACGAGCTGCAGCAACAGCTGATGCACTTCCAAAACAGCTGCGGCGGTACGCCGGGGCCGATGGACTCGTTCCTGACGCTGCGCGGAACCAAGACGCTGCACGTGCGCATGGACCGCCACTGCGACAACGCCGAGCGCGTGGTCGACCACCTCGCCCGCCACGACAAGGTGGAGCGCGTCATCTATCCCGGCATGGCGGACCACCCCCAGCACGAGATCGCCGCCAAGCAGATGACGCGCTTTGGCGGCATGGTCTCCGTAGAGCTCAAAGCCAGCCTCGAACAGGCCCGCAAGATGATGAGCTCGTTCGAGGTCTTCTCGCTGGCAGAGAGCCTCGGCGGCGTCGAGAGCTTGGTCGATCACCCCGCCTCGATGACGCACGCATCGATCCCCGCCGACGAGCGTCGCGCCGTCGGCCTGCAGGACGGGCTCATTCGGCTGTCGGTCGGGATCGAAGACGCCGACGACTTGATCGCAGACCTCGACGCAGCGATTGACCGAGCGATCCGCTAAGGACCGGAGGCGCTAGAAGAGAGGCCGCGCAGGCCTGAAGCTCCCGAGAGTGCGGCGCACACGCGGCGCCGCGGGATGAATCAGGCGTGACCCTGGGCTTCCTGCGGCCCGTCGTTGCCGACAGCGGGCGCAGACGCTTGCGGCCGCACCTGCGTCATCGTGTCGTCGTCGTCCATCGACAAATCGCCGACGTCTTCGCCCGAGACCTTCTTACGCATCAGACGCCCGACCTTGAACTTCACGATGCGCTTCGCGGGGACCGGGACCTTTTCCAGGGTTCGCGGATTCTGTGCGAGTCGAGCCGCTCGCTCACGCGACTCAAAGACGCCGAACACTCTGAACTCCAGCCGGTTGCCTTCTGCGAGCTCGTCGATGATCGCATTGAGGAACGACTGGATAACATCTTTGGCGACGACCTTGGTCGTGCCAGTCTGTTCAGCGATCCGGTGAACCAGCTCCTTCTTCGTGACGGTCTTCACCAACTACTCCTGGGTGTGTGGGGCGCGACCAAGAGGGTGCGCGGACATGCATCAAGTCGGCTCCCAATATACTCTTGTAGCCAGAGTGTTAGCAAGCACCCACGAACCCCTCAGGCCGATATACGCCTCGCCGAATTGGAAGGCACTGGAGCCGCTGCTCCCCCCGCTGCGTGAGCTGGGCCGCCGAGACGCCGGAGAAGCCGTCACCGATCATCGCTCCTCCTGGGTCCGAAGATTCTCCGTGGGGATGCACATAATTTACTGCAAAACATACGTTTACGAATCCTGGAAGGACCGGCTTGGCAATTGGATGAAGTGGACGGCGCCGTGGCGGCCATCCCGCGCAGCGCGCGAGTGCGCCGCGTTCCGGTGGCTGGCAGCGAATGGATTCCGCACCCCGCGTCAATACGCATGCTTCGAGTCCCGCCGGCTCGGCCTGCTGCGGCGCGCGACGCTGGTCACCACAGCGGCGCCCGGGACGCCCGCAGACGAGCTGCTCGCAGGCGCCGCGCCCGAGGATCGCCGCGCCATCGCGCAGCGCGTCGGGCACTTTGTCCACGACCTCCACCGCGCTGGCTTCCGCGACCGCAACCTCGACCTCAGGAACTTGATCGTCGACGGGGACGCCGTCTGCAACATCGACTCTCCGCGCCACCGCGTCGTCGCGCCCAAACGATGCGAGGACGCGCTCGCGCGGGCTGACTGGCAGCGCCTCCTCCCACAGCTGGCGGCCCTCGGCGTCGACGGCGAGGCCGCAGCAGCGCGCTAACGCGCGGCTGGCCAGCGCAGCGCGCTCATGGTCGGCGGCTCTACCGGCGCCGCCCCGATCCGCCGCTCGATTCGCTGCAGCCGGTGCGGCACTGCCCACGTCTTCTCAAACTGCTCGTGGCCGTCTCGCGCCGCTGTGTTGGCGAGGAACATCCGAAAGGCAGCGCGCGCCCCAGGCCAGAAGCGATCCCGGTCGACGTCGTCTTTCGGCACGACTTCGTAGTAGAGCAGCCCGACGTTGAGCGCAGCGCGCGCGGCGCTCGGCTCCGCGGCGAGGATGGACAAGTAGCTCTCTGCCGCTGCGCGGTGCTTGCCTTGACGCCAATACGCCGCGGCTCGATCCATCCGGAGCTCCAAGGAGCGGTCCCCGCCAGCTTCGAGCTTGCTGATCCACTCCAGCGCCGCCTCCGCGCGCCCAAGCTGGTAGAGCAACAGGCCGACGTATTCGCGCGCCGCCGCGGAGTCTCCGGGACGCGACGTCAAGTAGGCCTGGTAGGCGACCGCGGCCTCCTTGACGCGACCGAGCTCGGCCAAGACTTGTCCTCGCTCCAGCGTCGCCTCGACCAACGAGGCGTCGTTGCGCGCAGCGAGCACGAAACCGCCCAGCGACTCCGACAGCCGGCCCTGGCCGCGGTTGACCCGCGCCAGCGAGAGGTGCGCCCACGCGAACCGCGGGTGCTCGTCCAGGATCCTCTGCAGCTCGTTGGCTTGCGCGTACGCTGTCTCCGCGAGACGCGCGCGCAGGTAGTCACGCACTGGAGAGTCTCCACCCGCCCCTGGCGCGTAGGACGCCGCCATGTCGGCAGCCGCGCGCCCGCCGAGGCGCCGCGCCACGTCCTGGTAGGCGCAGTGCGCCCTGATGAGGTCGGGGCAGCGCGCGCACACCTTCTTCAACAGCGGCAGCGCGGCGGCGTCCTCGTCGGGGAGCGCCAGCTGCTGCGCCTCGCGCCACGCTGCGAGCGCGGGGGGGGGGGGCCCCCCCCGGCCGCGGCGGCGCCCCCGGGGGGGGGGGCCGCCCCCCCGCCGGGGCGCGGCCCCCGGGCGCCCCCCCCCCACACCCCC
>JAYYEE010000187.1:0-6023 GCA_036160175.1 Planctomycetota bacterium | reverse complement strand
GCCTGAGAAGTTCTCTGAGGCGTCTCCGGCGTGCGCCGGGTCACTGCGTTCGGCTTCGTCTTTGCGCTCAAGGAAGACGTTCTCTTGCAGCTCCTGCTCGACCTGGTCCTTCAGCTCGATCAGAGGTAGCTGGAGGACCTGCATCGCCTGGATCATCTGCGGCGACTGGATCAGTCGTTGCTCCGCGCGCAGGGATTGGGTCAGGCCGAGTCGCCTCTATATCTAGTTCTAGCTCAGAAGTACGGCGTGGTCACGGTCCCCATCCCGAGCCTTTTTGCTCGCGCGACGGTGAGCTCGCCGCGCACCCGGCTCACCGGAGCATCGCGAACAGCGGGCCGTAGTAGCTCGTGTAGAACTGCACCACGATCACGACAACCCCAATGGCAGCGGACACGTAGGCGATGGTGCCCGCCGTGCGCGCGGCGCGCTGGAGCAGCATCTCCGCCATCTCTGTCCTCCTCACGAGCGCGCGTTCGAGGGCGTCTTCCAACTCGCCGGCCTGTTCACCTGTCGCCAGCAGGGCGCGGGTCTCGGGGCTGAGCGCCGCGGACGTCTCCAGCGCCTCGCGAAGCGGCTGTCCTTGCTCCAGCATCCCCTGCGCGACGGTGAGCTGCTCGCGCAGGCCTTGGAGGCGGACGGTCGCCAGCGCGGTCCGGTGGGCGTCGACGATCGGGAGGCCGGCGCCGTACAGCGCATGCAGCGCCTCTAGGTAAGGCAGCTCGCGGAGCTGTAGCAGTACCTTGCCCATGAGTGGATAGCGCTCCAGCGCGGAGTCGCCGCGGCCGAGCCGCCGCGCGATCAGGGCGACGCCCGCGATCACGCCCCCGTAGAGGCAGGCGAGAATGATCGAGAGGGTCGGGCCGACGACGGCCATCGTCGCCAGGGACGCGAGGAGCAGCAGGAAGAACAGGAGCGCTGGGTATGCGAGCGCGCCGACCGCCGCGCTTTGGAACGCGGCGCTGCGTCGCCGCGCGGCCGCGCGCTTGCGCAGGCACTCCGCGGCGTTGCCGCTGCGCCATCCTGCCTCGAGCGCGATCCGCTCCGTCGAGCGCAGGCGCACGCCGCGCTTCGTGCAGAGGTCTGCGAGCGCATGCTCACCGGCGCGCGGGTCGCCGCCGATCGCATCGAGCGGCAGGCCCGCGTCGAGCGCGGACGCGAGATCCGAGAAGGCCAAGGCGGCCGCTTCGTCCGCTCGATACGGCAGCATGAAGACGTGAGTGGGGAGGGTGGCCCGGGCGCGATCCGCCTGGGTTACAGCGGCCGGAAGTGCTTGCTCAGCTTCAGCGCTTGTCCCTGGTAGTGCGAGCTGAGGCTCTGGTCGCCGTAGATGACCTCTGGGAGCTGTTGCGTCCGGAAGAAGTCGAGCTTGAAGAACACCTGGCCGTCCTCGAGCAAGAACGGCACGTCGTGAGGCCGGACCTCAAGCACCGCGCGGGTGCCCTTGGAGCCGCCGAAGCCGTTGTCAAAGAAGCCCGCGTAGTTGGTGCGCAGCTCTCCAATGCCGACGTCGTAGGCGACCATTTCGGCGGCGAGGTGCGGCGGGATCCGCACCCGCTCCTTGCTCGCGAAGATGTAAAACTCTTCAGGCTCGACGATGAGGCGCCCCTTCGGCGGCTCGGTGATCGGCTGGAAGTAGGCCTCCATGTCGTGGCCGGCCTCTTCGCCCATATCCAGGACGCCCGTGTAGCGCCGCGCGACGTAGCCGATCGATCCTTGGATGTCCCGGTCTTGTTTCGTCGCGATGCCCATCATCAGGCCGTTGTCCAGGCGCAGGTTGTCGACGGACAGCGGCTTGCCGGCGTCGTCGAAAAGCAGCGGTTCTCTCTCGTGTTCTGCGCGCAGCTCGTCGTCGCTGAGCGAGACCTGGCCAGACGAGAAGCGGATTTGGCACAGCGATAGCCCGGTCTTGACGCGGACTGGGAAGCTGCGCGGGACGATCTCAAGGTAGAGCGGCCCGGTGTAGCCGGGCGGCACGGTCTCGAAGCGGCCGCAGTGATCTGCGAGCACCCGCGTGAACAGGTCGAGGCGCCCGGTCGAAGACTTGGGGTTGGCTCGGATCAGGTATTCGAGCGGCTGTTCGATCCGCTCCAGCAGCGGGATGATGTAGCAGTGCCCCTTCTCCAGGACCGCGCCGTCGGTCAGGTCAAACGGGTAGAGCGTCATCTCCTCTAGGCGGTCCGCGACGCGGCAGTTCTCAGGCAGGAACCCGCTCCGTACCCGATACCCGCGCGTCGATAGGCGCAAGTCTAGGGACGCAGGCTGGATCTGCGTCGGCGCGATGGCGGGCGTCGAAGTGAGCGCGCCGCTGTCAATCAGGGCGCGGATCTGCTGGTGTACGAGGATGCCGTCGGTCACCCGTGAGACGCTAGCGCGCGCTCGTCTCGAAGGCCAACGTCGCGTCGCGCCGGGGTCGGTGTGGAGAGTTCCTCCCACGCCAGATCGGCCCAGGATCCGCTGCAGGTGCAGCTAGGAGGTCAAAGCAGGCGGCTGAAGAACGCGTCGCAGCCGTGGTGACCGGTCGCTCCCTCGGCCGCTGCCTGCTGGGTGAACCCCGCCTGCAGATAAAGGCGCTGCGCCCGCTCCATCCAGGAGGTGGTCTCCAGGTAGCAGCGACGAAAGCCCGCGACGCGCATCTCGTCGAGGAGCAGCGCGAGCATCGCGCGGCCGACCCCCTCGCCGCGCGCGGCCGGCAAGAAGTACATCTTGCGCAGCTCACACACGTCGTCGTCGGCGCTCCCTTCGAGCGGGGCGAATCCGGCCCCGCCGCAGACCGCGCCCCCGCGCTCGACCACGAAGTAGCCCGAGCGCGCCGCGCGGTAAGAGCGCGACATCTCGACGACCTCGCCGTCATGCAGCGCGAAGCCTGGGCCGCTGCAGCGGTGCTCGGTCATGACGTCCCGAATTACGCGCTCGATGTCGGCGTCGTCGCGGGGCCGGATCGGCCGGAGGATCCAGGGAGTGCGAGCGGGTGGCGTCATGGGCGCAATCGCCAACGGTAACGCGCCAGGCACCCGCGGTCACGTTGCGCTAGTCCGAATGCGCTGCGCAGAAGGTCCCTCGGCAACTTCGCTCACTGGACTGGCTCTGCTACATTTGGCTTAGGCGTCTTGAGCGCCTTCTGGCCTCGTGCGGTCGACGCCGCCTTGTCTCTCTCCTGACTTTCCATCTGAGGTAATCATGCAACGCCTTCTGATCTCCGCCGTCGCAATCGGCGCGCTCGCTGTGTCTTCGCAGGCGCAGTGCTTCGAGCAAAACTTCGGCGTGCTCGCGCCGCTCGCTGGCGGCACCGCTGGCTTCGGCGACGACGTCGCCTTCGACGAGCAGCCGCTCGGGTTCCCGATCACGTTCGGGGCCAACGTCTACACCCACACCGTCATCACCGAGAACGGGATGATGTATCTGACGACCGGCGGCGGCACCAACGGCCCGACGGGCCCCGGGACGGCGTATCAGGACATCGCCGTCGCGCTCGGTACGACCGCCGGCGACGACCCGCGCATCGCGCCGCTGTTCATGGACTTCTGGAGCCAGCCTGGCGTGAGCGGCGGCGTCTGGATCAACACCTCGATCTCGGGCAAGTTCATCGTGACCTGGGAGCGCATGGTCGAGTGGTGGGCGACGACCCAGCCCGGCCCGGACCCGCTCTACACGTTCCAGGCGCAGATCGACAGCAGCGGCACCATCCAGTTCTACTTTGACGGCAACGTCACGGGCACGGCCAACGCGGGTCAGAACGACCCGCGCACGATCGTCTCGCGCGGCGACGGCGTCGTCGACCCGGGCACGAGCGACCTGAGCGCGCTCCCGCAGAACCTGAGCGACTTCGTGATTTACGAGGCGTTCCCTGCCTACGCGCCGCCTGCCACGTCGCCGTTCGACCTGAACGATCAAACCGTGCAGTTCGTCAACGCGGGCACTGGCTACATCACGGTCTCGCAGCCGTGCACGCCTGCGCTCCACGAGCTGTATGGCCAGGGCTGCTATGACACCTCGGACACGTTCTACGAAGAGCTGTCGCCGACGGCGATGGACCTGGACGGCTCGATCATCAACGGCCTGAGCCTCGGCGGAAGCAGCGGCAGCGGCTACCTGATCACCACCACGCCCGGCAACGGCAACATCGCCCCTGGCCCGAACGCGACGATCCTCGGGCTCGGCGACGACGACTTCCAGGACTCCGGCGGCTCGCTCGGCGTCTGGGTCGGCTCGAACTGCAACATCGCGCTGCAGGGCGCCAACAGCAACGGCTTCACGCCGTCGGTCACCACGATGCTGAACCAGCAGTTCGAAGGCCTCTACGCCTGGACGGACCTCCACTCCACGAGCGGCGGCGGCGGCGGTGACATCTACTACGAAGAGAGCGGCACGGTCGCGACCGTGACCTACCTCGGCGTCCACGGCTGGAACACCGGCGTCCCGAACACGGTCCAGTTCGTCTGGGACACCGCGACCGGCAACTTCTCGATTGAGTTCGAGAACCTGAACACGACGAACCCCGCGGTGTGGCTGGTTGGCCACAGCCCCGCAGGCGCGTCGGTCGACGGCGGCGCCGTCGACATCAGCGCGCTGAACGCGGCCGTCGTGTCGGCCAACAACGCCCCGGCGCTCAGCCTGGACGCCAGCGGCGCCCCGATCTCGACCGCCACGAGCGGCTCGACCGTGACCTACACGATCGACAACGTGGCGCCGTTCGCGCCTGGCTTGGGCATCGGGCTCGTCGCGATCAGCTTCACGCAGACCAACCCGGGTCTCCCGCTCGCCTTCTTGGGCGCGCCGGGCTGCAGCGCGTACGTCGGCTCGCTCGACGTGACGCTGGCCGTGGTCGGCGCTGGCAACAGCTTGTCGACGACGTTCAACATCCCCGCGGGCGCGCCTTCGGGCACGGAGCTGTTCGCGCAGGGCATCAACTTGGTGCAGCCGAACTCGCTGCCGAACGGCCAAAACTCGTTCGGCATGCAGCTCAGCAACGGCGTCCGGAGCTTCGTCTCGGCGTTCTGATCCGCCACGCCTCGGGCCCTGCGCTTGCCGCAGCGTCTGACGGACCACAAGATGGACGGCCATGCAGAAGCTCTGCGTGGCCGTTCTTCTTTTTGGGGCGCTCTCCTGCGCGCTGCCGCGCCTGGGCGCGCCGCCTGCGTCAGCGCGGCGCCCGAACATCGTCTTCATCCTCGCAGACGACATGGGGTACGGCGACGTGCACGCGCTCAACGCGCGCAGCCAGATCTCGACCCCGCACCTGGACGGCCTCGCGGCGGCAGGGTGCGCGTTCGTCGACGCGCACACGCCGTCGTCGGTCTGCACGCCGACCCGCTACGGCGTGCTCACCGGGAGATACTGCTGGCGCGGCCGGCTAAAGCGCGGGGTCATCAACGGCTACGGCGGCCCGGTCATCGAGCCCGGCCGCGAGACCGTCGCCGCGATGCTGCAGCGTGAGGGCTACCACACGGCGATCGTCGGCAAGTGGCACCTGGGCTTGAAGTGGCCTAAGGGCCCAGACGGCGCGATCCGCTTCGACTGGCCGGTAGGGACGCCGCCCAACGACTTCGGCTTTGATCACAGCTACATCATCCCTGCGTCGCTGGATTTTCCGCCGTACGTCTACGTCGCCGACGGCGAGGTCACAGACGCGCGCGTCGTCACGCAGCCCGGTCAGCGGTTCCCGGCCTTTTTGAGGCAGGGGCCGCGCGCCCGCGACCTCGTCATGCAGGATGTGTTCGGCCACTTGGTCGATCACGCGTGCGGCGTCATTCGATCCCAGGCGGGGCGCGACGCGCCGTTCTTCCTCTACCTCCCGCTGCCGGCGCCGCACAAGCCCGTGCTGCCGCACCCGGACTTCCGCGGCCGAACGCAGCTCGGTGACTATGGAGACTTCGTCGTCCAGGTCGACGACGGCGTCGGCCGCGTGCTGCGCGCGCTCGATGACGCGGGCGTGGCTGACGACACGCTGGTGGTGTACGCGTCCGACAACGGCTCGTTCATGTATCGCATAGACGACGCGGGGAAGGTGGACCACGTCGAGGACC
>JAYYEE010000186.1:0-4529 GCA_036160175.1 Planctomycetota bacterium | reverse complement strand
GACCGCCCGCTGCATGCAGCCGGGCGGTCGCGGCGGTTTTGGCGGCTACTTCGGCGGCGTGGCCGGGTCGAACCGGCGCTCGTCAACGGCGCGCGTCGGCCGCGCGTTCGCGGTGATCTCCGCGTCGAGGTCTTTGGCCAGCTGGGTCAGCTCGGCGACGAGCGCTGGGTTCTGCTTCGCGACGTTCCAGTTCTCGCGCGGGTCGTGTTCGAGGTGGTAGAGCTCAGACTTGTCGAGCAAGAGCTTCCACGGCCCGCGGCGCACGCCCGCGAGCCCGCCCTTGGGCTTGTAGTAGAGGAAGTGCTCTGTGGGCGAGGTCGCCCCCTGTTCGACTCGCCACAGCGCCGAGACGTCGTGGCCGTCGAGCTTGCGGCCGGTCGGCAGCGCAGCGCCGCAGAGCGCCGCGAGCGTCGGCAGCAGGTCCATCGCGGTCGACACCTCTCGCTGCACCGCGCCGGCCGGGACCTTGCCAGGCCACTTCACCAGGAACGGCACGCGCTGGCCGCCTTCCCAGTTGGTGCCCTTGCCGCCGCGCAGCAGGCCGGCGCTGCCGCCGTCGCGCTTGAAGGGCAGCCACGGCCCGTTGTCGCTGGTGAAGATCACGATGGTGTCGTCCGTCAGGCCGAGCCGCGCGAGCGTCGCGACCAGCTCGCCGACGCTCCAGTCGATCTCCTCGATGACGTCGCCGTAGAGGCCGCGCGGGCTGCTCCCTTCAAACTGCTCGGACGCGTACAGCGGGATGTGCGGCATCGAGTGGGGGATGTAGGCGAAGAACGGCTGGTCCTTGTGCGCCTCGATGAACGCGACCGCTGCTTCGGTCGCGCGACGGGTCAGCAGCCGCTGGTCGGGCTCCCACTCGACGACGTCGTCGTCCACCATGAACGGCAGCCGGTAGGCGTACTTGTTGTTCGGCTTGCGGTGGATCTGCGCCATATCGTTCGAGTACGGGACGCCGACGTACTTGTCGAAGCCCTGGTCGCGCGGCAGCAGCCCAGGTCGGTGTCCTAGGTGCCACTTCCCGAAGCAGCCGGTCGCGTAGCCGCGCGCACGCAGCATGTCGGCGACGGTGACCTCGTCCGTATGCAGGCCGTAGTCGTATTGCGGGAAGATCACGTGCTTGTGCATCGAGACCCGCTTGGGATAGCAGCCCGTCAACAGCGCCGCGCGCGACGGCGAGCACAGGGGCGCTGCGACGTAGAACTGCGTCATCTTGCAGCCCTCGGCGGCCAGCCGGTCGAGGTGCGGCGTGTGGATCGTCGGGTGTCCGTAGCAAGACAGGTCGCCGTAGCCCTGGTCGTCGGTGAACACCACGACGACGTTGGGGCTGTCGGCGCGGTCGGACTGTTGCGCGGGGGCGATCGCTGCGAGCAGGGAGGTGGTCGTGAGGGCGCGGAGCATGCCGTCAGCATCGGTAGCCGCGGCGTTCAAGTCGAGTGTCGCGGCGCAGCCGCTAAGATCTGTGCATGCGCGCGGTGACGTTCCACGGGGTCTCGAAGGTCAGCGTGGAGGAGCTGCCGGCGCCGCAGCTCGTCGACCCGACCGACGTGGTCGTCGCCGTGCGGGTCGCGGCGATCTGCGGCTCGGACCTGCACCCCTACTCGGGCCGGGAGACCGGGCTCGACCTGGGCACGGTGATGGGGCACGAGTTCCTCGGAGAGGTCGTCGAGGTCGGGTCGGCCGTCGCGCGCTGGGCGGTCGGGGATCGGGTGGTGGCGCCGTTTACGACGAGCTGCGGGGTGTGCTGGTACTGCCAGCGCGGGCTCACCGCGCGCTGCGAGCAGGGGCAGCTGTTCGGGTGGCGGCAAGGAGGCCGCGGGCTACACGGGGGTCAGGCGGATTTTGTCCGCGTGCCCTTGGCCGATTCGACCCTCGTGCGCGCGCCGGCGGGGGCGGCAGACGAGGCGGCGCTGCTCGCGGGCGACGTGCTCTCGACGGGCTTCTACTGCGCCCAGCTCGGGTGCATCGAGCCCGAGCACGTCGTCGCGGTCGTCGGCGCTGGGCCGGTCGGGATCTGCGCCACGATCGCGGCGCGGCGAGCATCGGAGCGGGTGTTCGCCTTCGACCTGATCCCGGAGCGCCGGCTGCTGGCGGCCCGTCAAGGCGCGACGTCGCTGGACCCGACGAACCCTGCGGCGCTCGAGCAGGTGCGGGCGGCCACCGACGGCCGCGGCGTCGACGTCGTGCTGGAGTGCGTCGGCAGCGAGCGCGCCACGGCCTTGTCCTACTCGCTGGTCCGGCCGGGAGGAACCATCGCTGCCGCTGGGGTGCACTGCGAGCCGCACTTCGCGTTCTCGCCCGGCGACGCCTACGACAAGAACCTGACCTACCGCGCTGGGCGCTGTCCAGCGCGGGCGATGATGGACGTGACCATGCCGCTGGTGGCGACAGGCGAGCACGACCTCGGGGCGCTGTTCAGTCACCGCATGCCGTTCGAAGAAGCCGCACGCGGTTATGAGATGTTCGCGGCCCGGGAGGCAGGCTGCACGAAGGTGCTGCTGGTGCCGTGAGTAGGGCTGAGGCACCGAGGCGAGACCTTAGGAGCCGAGGCCCAGGTCTCGTCGTCCCTGCCTAAGCGGAGCGCCAGAGGCCTCTGCACGCGCGTCGACGAGGCCGCCGACCTTCCACCTAAGTCCAATGAATACAGGTGATTAAAGGTGGTGGGCAGGGGCGGATTTGAACCGCCGACCCTGGCATTTTCAATGCCATGCTCTACCAACTGAGCTACCTACCCGGGCCAGTGCTGCGTCGCGAAAGCGCGCGGCGGGCGGCGAACCGTAGCCAAGGGGACGGCGGCGCGCAAGTGCGAGTTCGCGGCTGGGGGCCGCGGACGCTCACAGACTCGCGATGGCGACGACGTGTTCTTGTTTGGAGACAACCACGCCGCCGCGGTCCTCGACCGTGACCACGAAGGACTTGGCCGCGCCGATCGGCAGCGCCGGCCGGATCGTCACGAGCGTCTCCTCGTCGTTCCCGTCGATGGTGAAGACGCCGCCGTCCACCGGCGCGCCCTCGCGGTTCCCGTCGATGATCCACAGCTGGTAGGTGCGGTCCGCGGGGAGCTCCGGCAGGTCGCGGAAGGTCAGCCAGCCGTCCTGGTGCTCTTGGCGCCAGACCACGTCGCCGCGCATGTCCCCGCGCATGGGGCTCGGACCGGGCGTCCACTGGCGCTGGAGCCCAGGGGCTGCCGCCAGGGTGTCGGCGCGCAGCGCGGCCGCCGAAGGCGCCGTCGGCGAGGCAGACGTCGCGAGCCAAACGAAGAGCCCGGCGGCGGCGGCGCCGAGCACAAAGCTCATCATCGCTCCCAGGGGGCGCGGCGTCGGCGTGGTGAAGCCAGGCGCGACGGCGCTTTGGGTCGGCTGGGTCGAGGCGCAGAACTGCAGGGCGTCGGCCGCGAGCTTGGCGGAGAGGCTGCTTGGCGCCGACGACGCCGGGCTGAGCGCCGCGCTGGCCAGGGCGGCGGTGCGCTCCAGGTCATGTTCGGCAGCGGTCTGCGCCTGGCGCAGCTCCAGCGAAGGGTCATGCGCGAACGCGATCGCGTCTGCGAATGGCTCGAGCGAACTCATGAGCGACCTCCCTGGTCTTGCGTCTCAGGTCGATCAAGATCTTTTTCTTCGGCAGGCGGTTCGGCCCCCAGCATCTCGCGGAGCTTGATGAGGCCGCGGCGCGCGTGGCTCTTTACCGTCCCGAGCGGGATGCCGATCGACGCGGCGATCTCTTGGTGGGTTTGGCCCTGGCCGAGCGCCAAGTCCAACACCTCGCGCTGCTCTGGGCGCAGCTTCTCCAAGGCCTCCTGGGCTCGCGCGACCTCGTCATTGAGCTCGACCTCGTCCGCCGCCTGAGGGCCCGGGATCGTCGTAGGGTCGTCCAGGAGGTCGGCGGAGATCCGTCGCCCAAGGCGGCGGGCGCGGTCGATCAGGCGCCGGCGCGCGATGGTCATCAAGAAGGTGACCTCGCTGCCGACGTTCGCGTCGTAGCGGGCGGCGCTCCGCCACACGTCAACGAAGATCTCCTGTGTCGCGTCTTCGGCGTCCTCGGCGCTGCGGCAGAAGCGCCGCGCGAGGCCCCACACCATTCCGGTGTGCCGCTTGAGGAAGTCCTCAACGGCGCCGGGGTCTCCGGTGGCGATCTTGGGTAGCAGGTTCTGCATGATGGGTCGCTTCGACCTGTGGATTACAGATCGAGAGCGACCGCTACACAAGGCCTTCGTGTCAGACGCCATGCGAACCGGCCGCTCCTACTGGGGGAGCAGGACCGTGTCGACGACGTGAATCACGCCGTTTTTGGCCTCGACGTCGGCCGCGACGACGGTGCCAGCGCCGACGTGCAGCTTCTTGGCCTTCGCGTCATACTTCAGGCTCAGCTTAGTGCCGTTTAGCGTCGCCGCCTCGGTCAGCTTCACGGCGGTACCGGACATTACCTTGCCGGCCACCACGTGGTGCTTGAGGATGGCCTGGAGCTTCTGCTTGTTCTCCGGCTTCAGGAGCATCGCGATGGTGTTCTTACCGACCTTGGCGAACGCCTCGTCGGTC
>JAYYEE010000185.1:0-2804 GCA_036160175.1 Planctomycetota bacterium | reverse complement strand
CAAGGGCAAGGGCCTCGACCTGATCGAGCGGAGCAAGGACATCCGCGTCCTCATCGCGTTCGCGAACGCGGTCGCCCACACCGACGGGGTGGCGGACATGCGGGTCGTGCTCGAAGGGCTCCAGCAGGTGCTCGTGGACTTTTGGCCCTCGGTGCACCCGCAGCTCGACCCCGACGATCAGGATCCGATGATGCGCGTCAACGCGGCCAGCGCGCTCGCAGATCCGGCTGGACTGGTCAAGACGCTGCGCGAGATCCCGCTCGTGGAGAGCAAGGTGATCGGTCGCTTCTCGATGCGCGACATCGAGGTCGCGGAATCTGGCACTGGTGGGGAAGGCGCGGCGACCCCTGATCTGATCGCGGCGGCCTTCATGGACGTAGAGCTAGAAGAGCTGCAAGAGACTGTGGCCGCGTTCGAAGGAGCGTCGGCCGCCTGCGTCAGCATCGACGAGCACCTGACCGAGCAAGTCGGCTCGCAAGGCCCCGACCTGCGCCCGCTCCTCGATGCGTTCCAGTCGATTCACAGCGAGCTCAACTCACGCCTCAGCATGCGGGGCGTCGGGGTCGACTCCGAAGAAGGTGAGGCAGGTGAGGCCGGCGGCGGAGGCGGGGGTGCCTCGAACCCGTCTGGTGTCAACAACCGCCAGGACGTGGTGCGCATGATCGACCTCATCTGTGACTACTATCGGCGCGCCGAGCCCAGCAGCCCCATTCCTGTGCTCTTGGAGCGCGCCCGTAGCCTCGTCGACAAGAATTTCTTGGACGTCGTCCGCGACCTCGTCCCTGCGGGCCTCGATCAAGCCCAGATCTTCCAAGGCTCTACGGACGAAGAGTATTGATCCTCGCGGCGCTTAGTAAGCGCGCGGCCCCTCAACCATTCCCTTCACTTTATCCCCCCTTCTCCTCCCTAGTCCCCTATCAGAGGAACCCGTGGCAAAGCAAAGTAGCCAGAAGTTCATTTCCCGAAACCGCGCGCCGCGCGTGCAGATTGAATACGACGTCGAGCTCTACGGAGCGGAAAAGAAGGTGCAGTTGCCCTTCGTCATGGGCGTCATGTCAGACCTCTCTGGAGCGTCCAAGGAGCCGCTGCCGCCGGTCAGCGAGCGCGACATGCTCGAGATCGACGCGGAGAACTTTGACGACCGCCTCAAGGCGATGAAGCCTCGCGTCGCGTTCCAAGTCCCGAACGAGATCTCGGGCGAAGGCAACGTCAACGTTGAGCTGACCTTCGAGAGCATGGACGACTTCTCGCCGGCCGCGATCGCGCAGCGAGTGGATTCACTGAAGAAGTTGCTCGACGCGCGCACCCAGCTCGACAACCTCAAGACCTACATCGACGGCAAGGACCAGGCCGAGGACACGCTGCGCGCGGCGCTCTCTGACCCAACGCTCTTGCAGGCGCTCGTCTCGGGTGCCGGCGGCGACAACCCCTCTGGCGACACCCCCGCGGAATAAGGAGTAGACGATGACTGACACTAGCGCCGGCGATAGCCCCCAGCAGCCCTCGATGCAGGCCGACGAGTTCTCGGCCCTGCTTCAGCAACAAATCAAGCCGAAGTCCAAGGCCCAAGAGAGCGCCGTCACACAGGCAGTGACCACGCTCGCCGAGAACGCCCTCGCGAACTCGAACTTGGTCTCCGAGGACACTCTCGAGACGATCAACAGCCTCATCGCTGCGATCGACGCGAAGCTCACGGCTCAGATCAACAAGATCCTCCACCACGACGACTTCCAGAAGCTGGAAGGTGCGTGGCGCGGCCTCCATCACCTCGTCAACAACACCGAGACCGACGAGATGATGAAGATCCGCGTGATGAACATCAGCAAGAAGGACCTGGCCAAGACCCTGAAGAGCTACAAGGGCTCGCGCTGGGACCAGAGCCCGATCTTTAAGAAGCTCTATGAAGAAGAGTATGGCCAGCTCGGCGGTGAGCCGTACGGCTGCCTCGTGGGCGACTACCACTTCGACCACTCGCCGCCAGACGTGGAGATGCTGGGCGAGATCGCGCAGGTCGCCGCTGCTTGCCACGCCCCGTTCTTGACCGCGGCCTCCCCGGTCTCCATGGGGATGGAGTCGTGGCAGGAGCTGAGCAACCCGGCCGACCTTGGCAAGATCTTCAGCACGCCTGAATACGCGGCGTGGCGCTCGCTCCGCGAGTCGGAAGACGCCCGCTACCTCGGCTTGACGATGCCGCGCTTCTTGGCGCGCATCCCCTACGGCGCCAAGACCAACCCCGTCGAGGAGTTCAACTTCGAAGAGGACGTCTCCGAGGGCGGCCACGCCGACTACACGTGGGCGAACTCGGCTTACGCGATGGCTGTGAACGTGAACCGCGCCTACAAGGAGTATGGGTGGTGCACCCGGATCCGCGGCGTCGAGTCCGGCGGCATCGTTGAGGGGCTCCCGTGCCATAGGGCCCCGACCGTTGCGGGCGGCGTCGAGAGGCAGGGCCCGACCGAGATCGCGAACGCGCACCGGCGCGAAGCTGAGCTCGCCGCCTCTGGATTCATGCCGCTGGTGCACCGCAAGAACAGTGACGTGGCGGCGTTCATCGGCGCTCAGTCGCTGCAGAAGCCGGCCGAGTACGACGATCCTGACGCGACCGCCAACGCCGCGCTCGCGGCGAGGCTGCCCTACTTGTTCGCCAGCAACCGCTTCGCTCACTACTTGAAGTGCATCGTTCGCGACAAGGTCGGGTCCTTCAAGGAGAAGGACGAGATGCAGCGCTGGCTCCAAGAGTGGATCCTGCAATACGTCGACGGCAACCCGGAGACGTCGACCGAGGAGACCAAGGCGCGCCTGCC
>JAYYEE010000184.1:0-7502 GCA_036160175.1 Planctomycetota bacterium | reverse complement strand
TGGTCGTAGCAGACCTAGACGAGCGCGTCAGCGCCTGCGTTGTGGGCGACGCGTCGCCGCACGCGACCCACCTATTGCACGCGCATTGGCGCGGCGAGGAGCGGCCGTCGGCGCCGGCTGCTGACGTCGACTTCACGCATAGACCCTTGCCTTCTTGGAGGTTCCAGACGGAGCTGGGCGAAGTTGAGCGCACGGTCGCGCTGCAGCGTGCGCACGAGGGCGCGCCTCCGCAGCTGCTGGTCCGCTGGCGTAACCTCTCCGACCGTCCCTTGCGGCTCGAGGTGCGCCCGTTGCTGGGTTGGTGCGACGCGGACCACCTCCCCGAGGCGTCGCGCCGCTTCGCCGAAGCGGTCGAGGCGCGCGGCTCCAGCTGGGGATTTCGGCCGACGGACGACCTCCCTACGCTGTGGCTCACGGTCGACGGCGTCGCTGGCTTCCGCGCCGAGGCCGAGTGGTATCGGGGCTTCTACTACGCGACCGACCACGCGCGCGGCTACGACCACTTCGGAGACCGCTGGACCCCTGGGGTCCTAGAGCTAGACCTCGGCCCAGGCGGCGAAGGGACCGCGGCGTTCTCGCTGGAGACGCCTTGCGCGGACGCGCGGGCGGCGTTTGAAGCCGCGCGACGAGGCGCGGTTGAGCGCCTTGAGCGACCTGCGGTCGCAGCGCACCCGAGCTTGGCGAGGCTCGAGGCGGGGGCAGACGACTTTTTCTACCGCGGCGTCGGCGGGCGCCTCGGCGTGATCGCGGGGTACCCGTGGTTCGGCGAATGGGGGCGGGACGTCTTCCTCGCCTTGCCCGGCCTCAGCATCGCGCGCGGCCGCCTGGATCTGTGCGAGCAGGTGTTGGTCGGCTGCTTGCCGTTCTTGGATCGCGGGCTGCTGCCGAACATCTACGGCGAAGACGTCGCCAAGAGCCACTACGGCAGCTGCGACGCGGCGCTGTGGTTCGCGCTCGCGGTGATGCGGTACGACGACGCCGGCGGGGACCAGGACCTGATGGAGCGCAAGCTCCTGCCGGCGCTCCGCGGCCTGGTCGCGTCCTACCAACGCGGCGCCCCGCTCGGCTTAAAGGTCGGCGAAGACGGGCTGCTGCGGGCCGGCAGCGCGGACCTCAACGCGACGTGGATGGACGCGCGCACGTCGGCCGGGCCGGTGACGCCGCGGCACGGCATGCCCGTGGAGCTCCAAGCCGTCTGGTACGCGCTGCTCGCGTTCCTCGCCGACCGCGACGACGCGGGCGGCGCGCTCGCGAGACTGCGGGACGACTGCGGCGCCGCGTTCTTGGACGCGTTCTGGAGCCATGCCTCGGGCTGCCTCGCGGATCGCGTCCACGAGGGCGTCCAGGACACCTCAGTCCGCCCGAACATGCTCGTCTGCGCGGCGCTGTCTCGCTCTCCGCTGAGCCGTGACCAGCGCGCGGCCGTCGTAGCGGTCGCGCGCGACGCGCTCGTGACGCCGTGCGGTCTGCGCACGCTGTCGCCCGACGACGAGCGCTACGTCGGGGCTTACGGCGGCGGGGTCGAGGAGCGGGACCACGCCTACCATCAAGGGACCGTCTGGCCGTGGCTAGCCGGCTTCTACGTCGAGGCTGCGCTGCGCGCGGCGCCAGACGCACATCGCCCGCAGGTCGCGGCGTCGCAGCTTGAGTGGCTCGATGCGTTGTTGGCGCGCGAGCTCGAGCGCGGCGGCGCCGACCACGTGAACGAGGTCTTCGACGGTGACCCGCCGCACCGTCCCGGCGGGACCTTCGCGCAAGCGTGGAACACGGGTGAGCTACTGCGGGCGCACTCGCTCTGCCGTGAGGCCGTTGCAGCAGGAGCGTCGGAGCCGTCGTGATCGACATCGTCTTCTATTTCCAAGTGCACCAGCCCTACCGGCTGAGGCGGCTGGGGCCGCGAGCGCGGATCCGCAGGCTCGACTACTGGGATACGCCGCTGAACAAGCTCGTGGCTGAGCGGGTCGCCGAGCGCTGCTACCTGCCGATGAACCGTCTGCTGCTCGACGTGATCCGTGAGACGGACGGTGAGTTTCGGTGCGCCTTCTCGCTGTCGGGGACGGTCATTCGGCAGCTGCGTGAGTGGGCGCCGGCCGCGCTCGATTCGTTCGTCGCCCTAGCAGAGACGGGGTGCGTCGAGTTCTTATGCGAGACGAGTCAGCACGGCTTGGCGTCGCTAGGGGACCAGGACGAGTTCGTGGCGCAGGTCGAGGCCCAGCGCGCGACGGTCACGGAGCTCTTTGGCGCTCCTTCGACGTTCCGAAACACCGAGCTGATCATGGACAACGCGATCTGCAGGCAGGTCGAGGAGCTCGGCTTCGACTGCATGCTCGGCGAAGGCGCAGACTCGCTGCTAGGTTGGCGCAGCCCGCAGGTCGCGTATCGACCGCGCGGCTGCGAGCGCCTCAAGCTGCTGCTCCGCAGCTACACGCTCTCCGACGACATCGCGTTCCGGTTCTCCAACCCCGAATGGCCGGGGTTTCCTTTGTTCGCAGACACGTTCGCGGAGTGGCTGCACGAGCTGCCGCCGCCCGCTCAGTTCGTCGGCTTGTTCATGGACTACGAGACGTTCGGCGAGCACCAGGACAAACAGACTGGGATCTTCGACTTCATGCGGCACTTGCCCGCGCTGGTCTTGGAGGACCGCGGGTTCCGCTTCCGCACGCCGGCCCAGGTCTGCTCGGAGCGAGAGGTCGCGCAGGAGCTCGACGTCCGCGCGCCGGTCTCGTGGGCGGACGAGGAGCGCAACATCTCGGCGTGGTTAGGTAACCCGATGCAGCGGGCGGTCCACGCGCGTCTCTACGCGATGCGCGCCGACGTGCTGCGCGCGGCGGAGAAGGCGCCCGAGCTGCTCCGGCACTGGCGCGACCTGACGACGTCCGACCACGTCTACTACATCGCGACTAAGCACCATAGCGACGCCGAGGTGCACGAGTACTTCAGCCCGTATGACTCGCCGCACGCGGCCTTCGTGACGGTGATGACCGCGATCGACGATCTGCAGCAGCACGTCGAGAAGGTCGTCGGCCGGCGCGGGCGGCGGTAGCGCCGCGGGCGCGCCACGCCGCTGGCGGCTGCGTCCGGCCGGCGATTCTCGACGAAGAGTCGGACATGGACAGCCTCGACGACTACTTCGACTACGCGATGGACCTCGACGAGGCTGGCCGCGCGAAGCTGATGGCGCGCCTCAAGGTCGATGACCCCGGGTTGGCCGCTCGTCTGCAGGAAGCGCTGACAAACCAAGTCACGAACCCCGACTTCCTCTGTCAGCGTCAGCCGGCGCCGAGGCCCGCGGGGCAGCCCGACCTGCTGCTCGCGACGACGTTGACGGTCGGGGACCTCGCCCGCGCGGTCGCGTGGTATTCCGAGCACTTCTGCTGCGATGTCATCCAGCAGGACGATGACCGGGCCACGCTAGCGTTCGGGGCCGCGCAGCTCGTGCTGCAGCGCTACGGGGCGGAGCGGCCGGCGTTGACGATCGTGAGCCCAGACGTCGCCGAGCTCGGTCCTAGCCATCGGCGCGCCGACGGCGTCCGCGCGCTGCAGCTCACGGACCCTTGGGGCAACACCGTCGAGGTCGTGGACCGCGCCTCAGGCGCGACGGTCTAGCGCCGCATGGCGATGAAGTCGATTTCGATGCGAGCGCCAGCTGGGATGGCGGCGACCTGCACGGTGGTGCGGACTGGTGGGATGCTGCCAGCTGGGAAGTAGCTGGCGTAGATCTCGTTCATGACGGCGAAGTCGGCGACGTCCGCGAGGAACACGGAGGTCTTGACGACGTCTTGGTAGCCGAGTCCGGCCTCTGCGAGCACCGCGCCGAGGTTCCTCATCGCTTGGTGGGTCTCGGCCTGGACTCCGCCAGGCGCGAGCTTGCCGGTGGCAGGGTCTTTGCCGATCTGGCCAGCGAGGAAGACCAACTCTCCGCAGTCGATCCCGGGAGAGTAGGGACCGCCGGGCGCCGAAGCGCCGCGGAGCTGTCGCTTGGTCGGCGCCGAACAGGCGGCGGCCAACGCGAGGGCGAAGACAACAGGGACGAGCAGCGGAGACGGGCGCATGCCGTCACCATAGCCGGTGGGCGCGCGCGGCGTAACGCGCGTCTGAGGTCGCGGCTACTTGCCTTTGCCGCCGCCCTGGTCGTCGGCACGGCGGTCGCGGTCGCGCGCCATGTCTCGCAGGCTCCGCGCGGGCTCCTTCAGGATCTTGCGACGGAGGACGTCGAAGGCGGCGAGATCTCCGCGCTGTGAGAGTACGGTCATCGCTTGCTCGATCCACCGCTTGGCCTCCGCGTCCGGCTCGCTCCGCGCCGACGGCTCGAGCATGCCGAGGCACTCCTGGTCGCGCCGTGCCGCCATGGCATACGCCGCCGCTGAGCGGACGTCGGGGTCGCCGTCGTTCAGGCCGCGCCGCATCAAGCTCATCGCTTCGTCGCGCAGCTCAAGCGCGCCGGCGGCCACCACGGCGTGCATGCGCACGAACGCCTCCTTGTCCTTCTTGAGGGCTTGCTCGATCGCGGCGACGGTGGCCTTGTCCTTGGGCGCGACGCCGACGGCTGCGCGCAGCAGCCACGCGCGGGTGCGGTCGTCCTTCTCGCGCTTTAGCTGCTTGAGGATGAGCTTCTTGCTCTTGGTGGGCACCATCCGCCACATGCCGACGGCGGCTTCTCGGCGCCGGTTGGAGCGACGGTTTTCGAGGAACTGCTCCAGGATCGGGGCGTACGCGATCGGCGAGATTTGGCTGATGGTCGAGAGCGCGAGGCCCGAGATCATGCCGCGGCCGCCGCTCATCTGGGTGTCGACATACTTGACGGCCGACTTCTCGCTGCTGGTCAGCAACGTCGTGTAGTTTTCGATGGCGCCCTGCCAACCGGCCATGCCCTTCTTGAGCGCCGCGATGGCGGCTTTGACGTCGTTCTTAGTGGGCGGGAGGCGGAGCTCGTCCTCCGTCTTCTCGCGCTCGGAGTAACGCAGCCCTTCGGGCGCGCGCATGCGGTCGCTGCGCGGCCACTGGAACGAGCCGTCGAACTTTCGGATCCCGTCGGCGACGAACCACTCAAGCTGCCCCGCCGTCATCCGGTAGGCCGCGGAGCTGATCACCGTCTTGCCGTCTGGGTGGACGATCACGTGGTGCGGCGCGAGGAACGGCTCGCGTGGCGGCGCGTCGAGAAAGCGCTCTAGCACAGCCAGTCGGTCCTCATCGCCCCGCTCCGTGGCGATGTCGATCCGAAGGCACACGCAGCTGCGGGCGAGCTTGCGGACGTTGGCGTCACGGTATGTGGCGAGCAGCGCATCGCTGTCGCGCTCGCCCGGGATCAGCACGGCGACCAGCAGCACCTTCTGCTCGTCGGCGGCGGCCGCGAGCGCCTGGTCGAGTGAGGGCTTCCAGCTCAGCTGCGCGGGCAGGGTGGCGCAGAGAGCGGCGAACGTGAGGGTTGCGACGGGGCGATTGCTTGTCATGTGAGCCATGGCTCCTTGAGGTAGCCGGTAGGCTATCAGGATTGTCGCGCAAGCTCTCGCTCACAGCGTGTCGAGTCAGCGAGAAGGTGTCACTGGGCGGCGCGATCCAGGCGTCTCGGCGCTAGAACCACGCCTGCTTGTCGACCACATAGCGCTGCACGAAGTCCTCGTCTGACATCAGCAAGTAGTGGATACCTTCGACGAAGCCGATCACGTATCCGAAGCCAAACGTCACGACGGAGATGACGAAGCGGAGGATGCCTCCGACGGGGTCGCCTAGCACGAAGCGGTGGACGCCGAAGCCTCCGAGGGCGACCGCGAGCACGCCCACGAGGACGCGCCCACTGGGGACGGAGCTCATCGCGCGTTGACGACCCGCAGCCACTCTTTGGCCATCAACGCGGCGCCGGCTCGCGTCGGGTGCACGCCGTCGCGGGCCCAGTGCTCAGCTGGGTGCTCCCGCAGGGCAGCCTCGAACATGCTGTGGAACGGGACGAACCTGGCGCCGTGCTTGTCCGCGACGCGCCGGCTCGCGGCGCGATATTCGTCGAACTCTGGGAACCAGGACTTATCCACGGAGCCACACAGCAGGACGAACGGCTCGCAGACGACGAGCTCTACGTCTGGCAGGGCTGCGCGCGTGCGGGTCAGCAGGGCGTCGTAATCTCGCTCGTAGACCGCCGCGGTCCCGTCATACTTGCCGTTGCGGGTGTGCCAAATGTCGTTGACGCCGATCAAGATGCTCAACACGTCAGGCTGCAAGTCGAGGCAGTCTGCTTGCCAGCGTTCGGCCAGCTGGTGGACCTTGTTGCCGCTGACGCCGCGGTTGAAGACGCGTACGGCTGCAGGCGCTGCCTGCATCATGACCCCGCCGGCTGCGATAGAGGCGTAGCCGCGGCCGAGGCCGCGCGCCCCGTTGGCGGCGTCCGCGTGCTCTGGCTTCCTTGAGCGCCCCGCGTCGGTGATCGAGTCCCCCTGGAATAGGACCGTGACGCCCGTTCGAACCAAGGCAGCCCCGCTGGGCGTGGGCGACGAGGAGCACGAGGTGCTGAAGGCTGCTGTCGTCGCGAACGCAGCGATGGCAGTTAGGCGGATCCGGAGGCGTGGTGCGGTCATGCCGCAGACTGTAGCGTCGCCCCCTCGCAATGACCTCACTGCGCGTTGGCGCGGCGCAACTCCTCGCAGGATCCCAGCGTGATGGCGCGCTTCCGTCGCGCCGTTCTCGCGGCGGCGCATCGACGAGGTGGCGCGCGCGCCTTTGTCACTCACCACGCCGCGCCGCGCCGCGCGCTGGCGCGACACGCGGCGTTCTTTCCAAAGCGTTACATTGAGGCGTCGCGCGTTCTTCGGCGTAAGTCACCGCTGTTTCGGCCCGTAACGGGCGCTTTGCGGCCCGTCGCGCGCTCCTCAGAATCGCGACGTTGTTTGAGGCTTGCGGTCGTGGCGTCGGTAGAGTGAACACGCCGTCGCGACCCGACGGCTCCTCGCCATGCCCCGCTTCCTCGTGCTCACCGACGCGCCCTCAGCCCCGTCGCGCTCCCTGGGGCGACTGCTGTGAGCGTCGCTTCGGGCCGCGCGCGGACCTTCTCGGTCGCGGAGCTCGCAGAGCACTGCGGCTTACCTCAGGCGGTGGTCGAGCGGTGGCTGTCGCTGGGATTGTTGAGGCCTATGCGCGGCTCGATCCGTCGCTTCGACTTCCCGGCGGTCGGCCGGGCGCGCACGCTCTCTGAGCTACGCCGCGCTGGCTGGACAGCGCCGCGGATCAAGGCTCGCTGGCAGGAGGCGCAGCGAGTGATCCCTGACCCCGCGGAGGCGCTCGCAGGGCTGCTCGCTGGCGTCGGGTCGCGTCGCGTGACGGTGCGCACGCCCGACGGCAGACTCCTTGAGACCAGCGGCCAGCAGCTGTTCGACTTCGCAGAGCCTGCTGTGGACTCGGAGTCCGCGCTGCCGCGCTTGCGGACGGCGCAGGACTGGTTCGCCATTGGCGTAGAGGCAGAGGCGGCAGGACGCTTGAAGGACGCGGCGCGCGCCTACGAGCACGCGCTGCCTGAT
>JAYYEE010000183.1:0-5367 GCA_036160175.1 Planctomycetota bacterium | reverse complement strand
TCAAGCTTCTCCAGGAGCTCGTGCATCCGGCCGATCTCCATCGCTTCGAGGATGGTCTCCTCGGGCGACGGGGTGTTCGTGTCCTCGATGACGTCCGCGAAGGACGCGCCGCCCTCGTCGTTCATCGAGTAGACCGGGCTCTAGGACGACTGCACGGTGTCGCGCACGACGTCCCAGTTGCTCTCTGGGAGCTCCAGCTGCTCGGCAATCTCCCCGGTGGTCGCGGGGCGACCCAGGCGGTAGTTCAGCTCCATCGCGGTGGCCTTCCAGCGCGAGACGATCTCCGACATGTAGCTCGGTACGCGCACCGTCTTGACGGTGTTGACCAGCGAGCGGCGGATGCCCTGCTTGATCCACCAGGTCGCGTAGGTGGAGAAGCGACAGCCCGCCTTGGGGTCGAACTTCTCGACCGCCTTCATCAGGCCGATGTTGCCCTCTTCGATCAGGTCCATGAACTGAAGGCCGCGATTGACGTAGTTCTTGGCGATCGAGACGACGAGCCGCAGGTTCGCGCGGATCATGTGCTCGCGCGCGTCCTCGTCGCCGCGCTGGATGCGCTTGGACAGGGCGATTTCTTCTTGGGCCGTCAGCAACGGGACTTCGTTGATGTCGGACAGGTAAGTATCGAGACCGTGGTCCCGCATGGCGTTCCTCCTCGTGGTGTTGACCAGAGGGGTATCGGAAATCCATCCAATCTGTCACGACGCGCGACCGCGCGCGGTCTCAGGCTGAGACCGCGCTATCGGCGCAGCTGGACGCGCACCATCGCCAACGGCGAGGAGCGGCGCGGCTCGCGTGAGACAGCCGCGCCGGCGGTCACGTGCTCCACGCGCAGGTCGAAGCCGCCGCCAGCGGGGACGCGCAGCGTCGCGGCTCCCGCCGGCGACGTCGTGGCGGTCGACAAGAGCGAGGCGCGGTCGACGCGGTGGTCCATCCACGACGACGCGACGACGGTCTCGAGGGTCACTGCCGCGCCGGGCGGCGGCGCCAAGACCTCCACGCGCGCGCCGACGACCGGCGCGCCTCGCTCATCCTCGACCGCGACCACGAGCTCGGTCCAACGTCGCAGCTCGACGCGCACGGCGCCTGGGCGGATCGGGTCGAGCGCGACCAGGGCGGGCGCCGACGGCGCGAAGCCCTCGTCGGCAGGGACGACGCGCAGCATCGCCGGCGACGACACGTCGACGCGCGCCTCGAGGTGGCCGCCCGCGTGCTGCCCTCGCAAAAACACCGGCGCCGCGCGCGGCTCGCGCTCAGAGGCGCTGAGGAGCTGGACCTCATATCGTTCGATGGGGCGGCCGCTCGACGCATCGACGACGTCGACCGCGAACAACCCCGAGACCTGCATCTCGACTCGTTGACTGGCCGCTCCCCAGCGGGCCTGGCGCGCTTGTGGCGCGTAGCCCCTCGCGCTGAACAGCAGCTCCGCGACGGGCCCTGCCGACGCAGGGGCCGTGAGCGCAAACCAGCCGGCCGCGTCGCTCGTCGCGGTCGCACCGTCTGCCGTCTGCACGCGCGCGCCAGCGACCGCGCGCCCTGCGTTGTCCAAGATCACGCCGCGGAGCAGCGGCCGCGACCTCGCCGCGGCGCCTGGGTCGTCGAGGCCCGAGCCCCGGGCCGGCGCTGGCGCGTCACGCCGCTCGCTATGGGCGACAGGCACAGCGGCGGTCGCTCCCGCTACGCTGGGTTCGGCGGCGGCCTCCGGCGCGGGTGTCTGCACGTGCGGCGGGCGCGCGGTGACGATCGCGATCAACACCGCGACCGCCAACACGGCTACGAGGCCCCTCGCCACACGCAACCTAGAAGAGCGTGTAGATGAACGGGGCGACCCCTGTGGCGCCCAGCACGAGCAGAACGCCGAGGAGCCCAAACACGACGAGGATCGGCGTCAGCCACCACATCTTGTTCTCGGCCATGAACATCACGAACTCGCTGATGAGCCCGCGCTCCTGCTGCTTCGCAGCTTGCAGGAATTCTTCATCGTCTTTCGGATCGCGCTCTGAGGGCTCGGTCATTGGCTGATTTCGCTCCAACGTTGGTTGGGCGCTTCATTATAGCCCACCGCGTGCGGCCAAGGGGACGAGATCCTCTGTGCGGCGAACAGCGTCGTGCGGCCGGGAGAATGCGGGGCTACGACGCGCGCTGCCGCGCTGCTCCGACGTCACGCGCTCCTCGCGTGAGCCGGCCGCGATCCGCTTGACGGACCGGCGCACGATTGTGGTTTAGAGGTGGCCGCGGAAAGAGAGACGGCGCACAATCGGCGCCCGCGAAGCCACGACGTCGCTATGCTTAGTTCTGCTCTGATCTTGTCCTTGATGCTGTCGCCCGCCGCTGAGGCGGTCGAGCGTGACGAGGCGGCGATCCAGCCGCAACCGCAGGGACCGCAGCTGGGTTGGGGCATGAACCAAGGCGCCGCGCCGCCGCGCGGCGGCACCCCCGAACCGACTCTGCTGTGGCTACTCGGCGGCGGGGGCCTCGCATACGGCGCGCTCCGGCGACGCCGCTCGAACGGCGGCCAGGCGCCCAAGGCGTAACGCTTGCCATCCGCGGCGCTGATCGCGGCGTGCCTGCTCTGGATTTTCTGGGACGGCCTGCGCAGCTACCTGGGCGACCAGCACTATCAGGAGCACTTCGTCTACCTCTGGTGCTTCGTGGCGATCGCGCTCCGACGCACGCTGCGCGGCCCCTTCCGGCGACGGTTCGCGCTTCGTGATCCGCGCGACCTCGCGGGCTTGCTGCTCGCCTTCGCCGCGACGTTGACGTTGGCGCTCGCGCTCGCGTCCGGCTCGTCGTCCTTGACGCGCCTCGCGCTCGTCCTGCTCGTCACGGGCCTCGCGGTGCTCGTGGTCGCGTCGTGGAGCGTGCGCCGATGCCTCATGCACGGCGCCCTGCTGCAGCTGTGCTTTGGCTTCCCCTACTCGTTCTACTTCCCGTTGACGAACAAGCTGCGATGGGGCGTCATCCAAGCCGTTCGGCTGCCGGCTGAGTGGGGGCTGGCTGACTACCATGTGCAGGGCAGCGTCGTGCGCTTCGACCACTATGAGCTCGCCATCACCGCCGACTGCTCCGGCGTCGGCCAGCTGCTCACCTTTGCGGGGATCGCCGCGCTCGGAGTCTTGGTCTCAGCCTCTAGCAGCCGCCGGGTCGCGGGCATCTTGGCGCTCGCGGTCGCGCTCGCGTGGCTCTCCAACCTGGCGCGCGTCTTGATGTTTGTGCTGCTCGTCGGGCTCGGTTGGACGCGCGCTGTTGACGACGCAACTTGGCACAGCGTGCTGGGGTTCGCGGTGTTTCTGCCGTTCGTCGCCGTGCTCATCGCGGCGATCCTTCGCACCCACCAGCCGCTGAAGACGTCTCCGACCGCGCCTCGCGTCGGGCGGTGGCCCGTCGCAGCCGTGCTCGCGCCGATCGTCGCCGTTCACTTGTCCTTCACGCGATCATCAGAGCCCCCGCCCGAGCCTGCCTACTTCGCCGCCTTGTCCTCGCCGCCAGGGCACAAGCTCGTGTCGATCGCCCCGTCTCAAGCAGCCGACCGCGCCACCTACGAGACGCCGTGGTTGATTGGGGCGCGGTTTCAACGCGAGGAGGGCCGCTGGTTCGACTTGCTCCACTACAACACGCGCTCCCGCGGCCACCTCTGCATCCACAAAGTCGCCGACTGCCTCGCAGACCATGCTCACGTCGCGAGCGACGCCCCAGCGGCCGAGGTCGACGGCAAGCGCTGGTGGCGCGTCGCCGTCAGCGGAGCGTCGGACGCCAGCTCGTACCACGCCTACTACTGCTTCGAGATCGCCGGCCAGAGACGCGACGACTCGATGTGGACGCAGCTAGAGGCGATTTATCGACGGGCCGTAGAGGGCGACTGGGAGGTCGCGCTGACGCGCGTCGTGCTGCCTGGGCCGCTCCCCGAGCGACCGACGGCCTACGAGGTCGACCTGCTCGCCTGGCTGGGCGACGTGGTCGATCTGGGGCGCTGACCCCGCCCCGGCCAGACCGCACCAGATCGCCGGGTAAGATGATAAGGGCCGCGGCGGCTCCCCGGACGCGGGCCTCTCCTCGCGGCGCCCCGCTCGGGCGGACCCGGGCATCCTGACAACCTCCTGGCGGCATAAGCATGAACAGCGTGGCGTATCTGGTGCTGCTCGGGTGGGTGCCGTTCGGCCTGCTGCTGTTCGCAGCGCTCCCGGCGCGCCGCGCCGCGCTCGCCGTGCTGAGCCTTGGCTGGTTGTTCCTCCCGATCCTCGAGATCCCGCTGCCCGGAATCCCGGACTTCGACAAGCCAGCAGCGGTCTCCTATTCCCTGCTGCTCGGCGTCCTCATCTTCGACGCGAAGCGGCTGACGACGCTCCGGGTGCGGCTGTGTGACGTCGCCATGCTCGCGTGGATCCTGGCCGGACCGCTCGCGTCCCTCGCCAACCAGCTGGGCACGCACGACGCGCTCGCCCAGATCTGGCAGCGCAGCTTCAACTGGGGCGTGCCGTATCTCATCGGACGCCTCTACCTCAACTCGCCCGCTGGCATCCGAGACTTCTTGTGGGCGTTGTTTCTGTCGGGCCTCCTCTACGCCCCCTTCGCGCTCTGGGAGATCCGGATGAGCCCGCAGCTGCACCGCATCGTCTACGGAGAAGCTCAGCACTTCTTCGCGCAGACGATGCGCGGCGGCGGCTGGCGCCCGATGGTCTTCATGCGTCACGGACTTGAGCTGTCGCTGTATATGGCGATGGCGGCGTTCGCTGGGGTCACCTTGTGGAGGCACGGGCGCGTTAAGAAGGTCGCGGGGATCCCGAGCGGCCTGCTGGTCACCGCGCTCGTCGGGACGGTGGTCCTCTGCAAGTCGACGGGCGCGACGCTGCTGCTGCTGCTGTCGATTGGCCTCTCTTGGGGCGCGCTGGGCCTGTGGACGCGGCGCGCGCTGATGGCGGGGATCCCTGCTTTCCTCACAGCGCGGATCGTCGCCCCCGGCTCGCTCGAGGGGGCCCTCGTCGAAACCGCCGCGCTCCTCTCGCCAGCCCGCGCGAGCAGCCTCGCGTATCGATTCGCCAACGAGCAACTGTTGATGGACAACGTCCTCCAGAACCTGCTGCTTGGCTCCGGGAGCTGGTCCTTCCTGAACGCAACCGACAGCTGGACCGGACAGGTTCAGACCGCGGTGCCCGACAGCCTCTGGATCATCGCGATCGCGACGACTGGGCTCTGCGGGCTCGTCAGTTTGCAGCTGTTCACCTGGCTGCCAGCGGCGCGCGCGGTCACCTCGCGCAGCTCCGCGCCCGAGCTCGTCGGCGCTGGCCTCATCCTCAGCATGACGGTCCTCGACGGCCTCGTGAACGCGCTGGTGCCCGCGCTCGTGATCGCGCTCGCGGGCGGCCTGAG
>JAYYEE010000182.1:0-2931 GCA_036160175.1 Planctomycetota bacterium | reverse complement strand
GCTGCTCTCTGGCTGACTGTGCACCCTGCGCAAGCGATCGCTGTGAGCTGGGTCTCGTCGCTGCCGTCCTTGCTCGCCGTCACGTTCGGCCTGCTCTCGCTCTGGTTTTGGCAGGAGTGGTCGAGGCGCGGGAAGGCGATCTATGTTTGCGGTGGGCTCTGCGCGCACGCGATGGCGCTCGCCTCAAAGGAGGAGGCGGTCGTTGTATTCGCTGCGATCTTGGCGTGGTCGCTGTTGGCGCCGCCGCGGCGGGGGCGGGCGCTCGCGTTGACGGGGCACGCCGCGCTCACGTTGTCATTCGTGGCCCTCTGGCTGACAGTCGGCGCCGCAGCGACGCCCCACGCGCCGCGCGGCGTCGATTGGCTGGCCGCCGCAGCCGAGCCGCTCGTGCGCGCCCGGGCGCTCTGGCTCCCGCGCCATGTCGTTACGGAGCCGTACGCCGAACTGCTGCTGCTCATCGTCGGGCTGCGTTGGTGGCGCCGCGCCCCCCGCGCTCGCGCCACGTGGTGCGCTGGGATCATGATCGCGCTGCTCTCGCTGCTCCCTTCTAGCGTCGGGCTGTGGGGGTTTCCGTGGGACAAGCTCGAGCGGTTGATGTCCCCAGCGGTCTCTGCGGCCGCGTTGGTCGTCGGACTTTGGGTGGCGGGCCTGCGACCGCGCGCCGCGCCGCTCTGCGCGGTGGCCGTGCTGCTCGCCCTGTTCGCGGCGCGCTCGCACAAGGTCGTGGGCCGCCGCGTCGCGGACGCGGGGCGCGTCGAGGCCTTGGTCGCGGCGCTGTCTGCGGTCCAAGGCCATCTGCAGGCGGCCGTGACCCGTGAAGAGAGGGTCGCCATCATCGGCTACGAGGCCACCTGGAGCGACGAGCGCGCTTGGATCTACCCCAGCGGTCCAGCGCGCGCGTTAGCGCCGGGGCTGCGCGTCGTCCCAGAGGCGGGCGCAGATGTGGTGCTGCGGTGGGACGCTGCGCGCGGCGGCTTCAAGGTGGTGCGGGGGGCGCGCACGTCGAGGTGAGCGGGCGCGGCAGCCGCGGCGGACAAGAAGTGGGCAAGCGTAGCTTGCCCGTTGGCGCTCCATGCGGCACCGTGCGGACATGAGCGTCTCGGTGAGGAAGACCTACAAGCTGTTCGTCGGCGGCAAATTCCCGCGCAGTGAGTCCGGTCGGGTCTACCAGCCAGCGAGCAACCAAGTGGTCAATGTCGCGCGGGCGTCGCGCAAGGACCTCCGTGATGCGGTCGCGGCCGCCCGTAAGGGGCTGGCGGCGTGGAGCGGGAGCACCGCTTACCTACGTGGTCAAATCCTCTATCGTCTCGCCGAGATGCTGGAGTCGCGGCGCGACGCGATGCTGAGCGAGCTCCGCCTCGGCGGCGCGTCTGCGTCGGCCGCTGAAAGAGAGCTCGACGTCGCCATCGACCTCGTCGTGTGGTACGCCGGGCTCAGCGACAAGGTGACGAGCCTCCTTGGCAGCCAGAACGCGGTCCAAGGTCCCTTCTTCAACTTCTCGACGGTCGAACCGACGGGCGTCATCGGCGTGCTCGCGCCACCTACGCACGCGCTCGTGGGGACGCTCGCGCTCGCGCTCCCGGCGCTGGTAGGCGGGAACGCGGTCGTCGCAGCGGTCAGCGAGCCGTCGCCATTCGTCGGATTAGTGCTCGGCGAAGTCTGCGCGTCCAGCGACGTCCCGGCTGGCACGATCAACCTCCTGAGCGGTCGCCGCGATGAGCTCGCGGGTTCGTTCGCCTCGCACCGGGACGTGGACGGCCTGCTGGTCGCCGGCGCGCCAGACGCGGCGCTGACTGCCGCGGGCGCGGATAACCTCAAGCGCATCCGATACTGTGACTTGCCTGCCGCGAGCTGGGGCGATGTGGCCAAGCTCCGCAACCTAGCTTGGGTCGAGCCGTTCGTCGAGACCAAGACGCTCTGGCATCCGGTGGCGCCCTGATGCGCTCTCACCCTGCGCGGCTGATCGCGAAGAAGCGCGACGGTGAGGCGCTCTCGCCTGACGAGATCCAAGACGTCGTCGACGGCATCGTCGACGGTTCGCTCGGTGACACCCAGCTCGGCGCCTTCTTGATGGCGGTCTGCTGCAACGGGATGACGGCCGAGGAGACCGCCGTCTTGACGCTGGCGATGCGCGACTCGGGTCGCGTTCTGCGTCACGACGCGGTCCCCAAAAAGAAAGTCGACAAGCACTCGACAGGCGGCGTCGGGGACAAGGTCAGCCTGCTGCTGGCGCCGATGGTGGCGGCCGCGGGCGTCGCAGTGCCGATGGTGAGCGGCCGCGGCCTCGGTCACACCGGCGGCACGATTGACAAGCTCGCGTCGCTGCCCGGCTACGCGACTGACCTGGACCTCGCGCGCTTCGGCGCGGTGCTGCGTGAGTGCGGCTACGCGATGCTCTCGCCGAGCGGCGAACTCGCGCCGGCCGATCGGCGCATGTACGCCGCGCGAGACGTCAGCGGCACAGTCGAGAGCATCCCGCTCATCACCAGCTCGATCCTCTCGAAGAAGCTCGCGGAGGGCATCGACGCCCTCGTCATGGACGTCAAGGTTGGGCGGGCATCGTTCATGCGTGAAGAGCACGACGCCGCCGCCTTAATGTCGAGCCTCGTCGCGACCGGCGTCGCGGCTGGGGTCGAGGTCCGGGCGCTGATGACCGACATGGACCACCCGCTAGGGCTCGCGCTTGGAAACGCGCTAGAGGTCGCTGAGGTCCTCCGCGCGCTTGAGGGTGACTGCCCGGATGATCTACGCGAGGTGACGCTCGCGCTCGGCGCGGAGATGTTGGTGCTCGGCGGGGTATCTGCGACCCTCGACAGCGCCCGGGTCACCTTGGAGCAGCTTTGGCGCGACGGCGTGGTTCGCCAGGTCTTCAGCGACAACCTCGCGCTGCAAGGCGGCGACCAGCGCGTCCTCGATGACCTCTCGATGCTG
>JAYYEE010000181.1:0-3872 GCA_036160175.1 Planctomycetota bacterium | reverse complement strand
AAGAAGCGCACGAGCGGATCCGCGACGGAGCCCTCCGTGGGCACGTCCAGCAGGTCGACGCCGCTGCGGCGACAGAGCGCCTTGAGCTCCGCGCGCTCCTCACGCCAGCGTCGCTGCACCTCAGCCCGAACGCGGCGGCTGCCGGTGTCGACCAGCGCGCTGCCGCCGTGCTCCAGGTCGGCGAGGTGGAGCAGCCCAGCGCGCGGCAGCGCCGCGACGTCGCCCGCCGCCCGGTCGAGCCCCGCCGCGAACGGGTCGCGCATGCGGACGGCGATCACCTCGTGGCGACGCGACAACAGCTGGAGCTCTCGCTCGTAGGCGGCGACGCCGCCGGGCTCCAAGAAGTCGCTGACCACGAAGACGATGGCTCGCTTGCGCTGTACGCGACCGGCGTAGTCGAGCGCGCCCCGCAGCTCCGTACCGCTCCGAGCCTGGGGCGGCAACAGCGCCTCGCGGATCAGACGCAGCACGTGGTTGCGACCCTTCTTTGCTGGCACGTAGCGGCCGACGTCGTCGGCGAAGGTCACCAGACCCGCCTTGTCGTTGTTGCGCGCGGCCGCGAACGCTACGCAACCGACGAACAGCGCCGCGGTCTGCGCCGCGGTCCGGGGCTCCGACGACCGCGCCGTCGGCCGCGCGCCGAACGACATCGACGCCGAAGTGTCCAGCAGGAACAGGACGGTGAGCTCGCGCTCCTCGACGAACTTCTTAACGAAGGGACGCCCGACGCGCGCCGTCACGTTCCAGTCCACGCTGCGAAGCTCGTCGCCCTCGGCGAACTCGCGCACCTCGTCGAACTCGATGCCGGACCCGCGGAACACCGAGCTGCATCCACCAGACATGACGTCGGTGACCATTCGGTCGGCCCGCAGCTGCACGCGGCGGGCCTCGGCCAGCAGTTCGGGGTCTAGCGCGCCGGACATTCCAGGTCGACCGAGCGCTTAGGGGACCGGCACGGTGTCGAAGACCTGGCGCAGCACCGCCTCGCTGTCGACGCCCTCTGCCTCGGCCTCGTAAGTGGTCAACACGCGGTGGCGCAGCACCATGGTGCCGACCGCCTTGACGTCCTGCGGCGTGACGAAGCCGCGCCCCTCCAAGAACGCGCGCGCGCGGGCGGTCCGCGCCAGCGCGAGCGACGCGCGCGGCGAGGCGCCGTAGAGAATCAGCGGCTTCAGTTGTTCCAGGCCGACGCGCTCGGGCTCGCGCGTCGCGAACACCAAGTCCACGATGTAGCCCTTGACCTTATCGTCGAGATAAATCGTGTCGAGCAGCTCGCGCATCCTGAGCAGGTCCTGCGGCGTCGTCGCTGGAGCGACCTCGGTCGACGCCGACAGGCTTGCCATGCGGTCGATGATCTGCAGTTCCTCGTCCTTGCTCGGGTATCCGACCACTAGCTTGACGAGGAAGCGGTCGACCTGCGCCTCTGGCAACGCATAGGTCCCCTCTTGCTCGACCGGGTTCTGCGTCGCCAACACCAAGAACGGGCTCGGCAGCTTGCGCGTCTCCCCCGCGAGGGTCACTTGGCGCTCTTGCATTGCCTCTAGCAGGGCGGACTGGACCTTGGCGGGCGCGCGGTTGATCTCGTCCGCGAGCACGAAGTTCGCGAAGACCGGGCCTTCCTTGACCTGCCAGTCGCCCGTCTTCGGGTTGTATACGTGCGTGCCGACGAGGTCGGCGGGCAGCAGATCCGGGGTGAACTGGATCCGTCGGAACTCGCCGCCGACCGAGCGCGCGAGCGCGTTGACGGCCAGCGACTTGGCGAGGCCTGGCAGCCCTTCCAGCAGCACGTGGCCGTCGGCGAGCAAGGCGATGAGGAGGCCGTCGAGCAGCTCATCCTGGCCGACGATGACGCTCTGCAGCGACGACCGCACGGCCCGAATGGACTGACTCTCGGCTTGGATTCGTTGGGCGATGGCGACGACGTCGGTCATGGGTATCCGTTGGAAAATCGATCGACAACGATACCCGAGCGCACGAACTCCTCAATGCCGAGCCCGCCCGCTGCTGCCGCCCCTACCGATCGCCGCCGGCTCCCGCCGTCTCGGCGAGCACGCGGTAGCGCCCCGCGATGCCCTCGCGGATGTCTGGCGGCGTCTGCATGGTGACGCCGCCATAGTCTTCGCCGGCGGCGCTGCGCATGACGGCTGCCGTGAGCACCCAGAGCCGCGGCACCTCAAGCTCGACCAGCAGGCGACAGAGCTCCGGCATGTTGCGCATGCCGCGACCAGCGACGAAGTCCTCCGCCCGGAGCGCGTTCTCGACCCCAGCCGCGCTGAGCCCGTCCAGCAGCCACCGCCACTGCGGCTCCTGCTTGTGGGCGCGCCACCAGGCCTCGATCGCCGTGATCCGGTCCGGGGCGTTGGCGAGGTCTAGCCCGGTGGCCCCCTCGATCAGCGGCGCCGCCTCGCCCGCGTAGCTCGGCGTGCGCAGCAGGTCCATCAGCTCAGGCACGTTGTCGTGATCTTGATAGAGGCCGAGCAACAAGGCGAGCTCGGCGCGAATGCGCTCATCCTGGACGAGCGGGATCTGCTTGCGGAGCGCCGGCGCGGCCAAGACACCGCCGAGGCGCTGCAGGTTGAACTTCGCGAGCTCTCCAAACCGCTGCCCGTTGCCGACCACGACGAACTCGCAGAGCAGCTGCGCGGCCCGCGGATCACGCAGCTCGCCGAGCCCACGCAGCGCGGCCTCCTTGTCAGCCCGAGCTGGCGCCTGCATCGCCTTCTGTCGCACCTGGAAGGCGAGCGGGCCGCCGACGCGACCCAACGAGCGCAGCGCCTCTCTTCGCAGCTGTGGCGCGGTCTCCTCTGCGACGATCAAGTCAACGATCGGGCGACTCGCCGCCTTGAGGCGGAGGTGACCGCAGGCGAAGACGGCCGCGCGCTGCACGTCGAGATCCTCGTCGCGAAGCATCGCGGTCAACGGCGCGGCGGCGCGCGCGTCGCGCGCGGCGATCACTTCGTCGATCGCCGCTCGCCGCACGACTGCGCGCTCGTCGGCGAGCGCGCTCAACACCGCGTCGGGGCCGAGCACACGGAACACGCTCTTGACCGCTTCGCGGCCGCCGCCGTTCGCCTGCACCGCCAAGGCGACGCACTCGCGCCAGACTTTGTCCCCTGGCACGCTCGCGGCGGCCTCGAGCAGCTGGAGATCGAAGTTCTCGAGCTCCGGCAGGCCTCCGAGCGCCGTCAAGATCGCCTGGCCTTGCGCCTCGGTGAGCAGCTCCTTGCGGCGCGGGTGCGCCGCGAGATAGCCGATCGCGCGCGCCCGGAGCGACTCGCGCCAGCCTGTCCAGCCGCGGATGACGCGGTCAACGAAGCGCCGAGCGCGCTGCAGCTCGTCTCGGTGTCCGTCGCGCCACGCGCTCTCCTCGCGCCAGAAGGCCGCCCGCGCGGGCTCCTCGGCGACGATCCGGTAGAGCTGCCAGAGCTCCGCGTCGACGACGCGGTCGAGCTGGCCGACCATGGCGTCAAAGGCCAGGTGTGCGCGCTCCGTCACCGCGACGCTGCTGCGACCACCCACGACGCGCACGTCGAGCGAGCGGACCCGCGGCAGCGTGCTGTCCACGTGCATGGCAACCGGATCTGAGAAGCCGCTGTCCATCAACCGCTGCAACAAGGCCCGCATCGCGGCAGCCGGCAGCAACACCTCCACCGCGCCGGCCTCAGGCTCGGCCCCAGCCATCCCTTCACCGATCACGCGTATCACACGCCCGGCTTCGCGCAGCGTAACGACCGCGTCGCGCGCGCCCTGCTCGCCAAGCGGCAGCTGCGCGCGGACGCCGAGGAACGTCTCGCGGTTGGCCTCCCACCACTCAGACCAGGTCAGCGTCGCCGACGCGCCCGCGACGCGACCCGTATGCCGCAAGAGCCGCT
>JAYYEE010000180.1:0-3901 GCA_036160175.1 Planctomycetota bacterium | reverse complement strand
ACCTCCCGCAGCCGGCGCTCGACCAGCAGTCGCGCCAGCATCGCTTCGGGGCGGGTCGGGTCGCTTCGCAACACCTCGTCGCCCTCGTCCCAGCGCACCGTCAGCGCGACCCGGCCGCGCCCGAGGGCCCGGTCGGCGTCGCCCAGTGAGAGCCACTCGACGTCGAGCAGCGGCTCCTCCTCGAGCGGCGCGAGGAACGTCCGCGCGACCTTCGTGTCCACCACGCCGATCGGCACCGGCTCCGGCTCACCTGCCTGGAACGCGAAGCCCAGCACCACCGCCATCATGAGCGGGAAGCCGTAGGTCCAGAACACCGCCTGGGGGCTGCGCCAAAACTCCAAGAAGGCCTGCGTCGCGACCGCCTTGACCACCCGCCACCTCATGCGCCACCTCCTTCCCGCAGCTGCCGGCCGGTCAGGTGCACGAAGACGTCCTCGAGCGTCGCGTGGCGCGTCGCCAAACCGTCGATCGGCGCCTCCAATCGCTCGAGCGCATCGAGCAGCGCCGGCAGCGCGGTGTGCACGGACGCGACCGTGCACTCGACGCGTTCCCCGCGGCGTTCGACCGCGACGACGTCGGTCACCTCCAGCAGCTTCTGCTCGTCGACCAGCGCGCCATCTACTAGGTCGAACACCACGAAGTGCTCGGCCCCCAGCGAACGAATCAGCTCCGCGGGTGATCCCAGCGCGATCACCTTGCCGCGGTCCACGATGGCGACGCGATCGCAGAGCTGCTGCGCCTCGTCCATGTAGTGCGTCGTGAGGAGGACGGTCCCGCCGCGTTCCTGAAAGTCCTTCACGACCTGCCACAGCTGCCGACGAGACTGCGGGTCTAGCCCCGTCGTCGGCTCATCGAGGAACAGCAGGTCCGGATCGCCCAGCAGCGCCGTCGCCACTGCCAGCCGTTGACGCTGGCCGCCGGAGAGCGACTTCTGCCGCGCCAGGCGCTTCTCCTCCAACGACACCAACGCGAGCGCTTCGTCGACCGTGCGCCCGCTGTCGAAGCAGGACCGGAACAACCTCAGCACCTCCTCGACGGTGGCGTGCTCGTGGAACTTCGTCTCCTGCAAGCACACGCCGATCCTAGCCCGGATCGCGGCGTCGTCGCCGCCGCGCCACCGGTGGCCGAGGATCTCGACCTCGCCGTCGTCGGGCACCGTCAAGCCCTCGCAGACCTCCACGGTCGTCGTCTTGCCGGCCCCGTTCGGGCCCAACAGCCCGAACACCTCGCCGCGCTCAACGACTAGGTCGAGGCCGTCGACGGCGCGGACGACCTCGCGCCCCTTGCGATACGTCTTCTCCAGGGCGCGGAGCGCAATCGCAGGGGCGCTGCTCATCGGGGGAACGCCTCCGGCAAGCCGGCGTCGACGGGCAGCACGGCGCCCGTCGTCGGCGTGCGCCGCGCCGCGAACCACGCGACGGCCTCGCCGACGTGACGCGGCGTCACCTGCTGCTTCAGCAACGAACGATCGCGGTAGTACTCCCGCAGCTGCTCGGCGCCGAGGCCGCGCGCCTTCATGCGGTCGGGGCCGACCTCCTCCCACAGCTGGCTCGGCACCTCGCGGTCGCCGAACACGGCGTCGGCGTTGACGACGTTGACAGAGACGTCGAGCTCAGCGAGCTCCATCGCGGCGACCCTGCCCAGCTGCAGCGCCGCGGCTTTGCTCGCCGAGTACGCGCCGAAGCCCGCCCCGGGCGCGAACGCGTTCTTGCTGGCTTGCAAGACGACCGAACCGCCTGTCTGCTGCGCCCGAAACACCCGCGCCGCACGCTGCAGGACCAGCATGGTCCCGGTCATGTTGACGTCTATGACCCGCTGGAAGGCGGCGTGGTCCATCGACTCAATCGCGCTGACGAGGGCGACGCCGGCGTTTGGAACGACACAGTCGACGCCCCCAAACTCCCGCGCGCATGCGTCGAACAACCGCTGCACTTGGCCTGGGTCCGTCAGGTCCGCGACGAAGCCGCGGACGCGCTCGCCGCCAGCCAACCGCCGCTCAACCGCAGCGAGCCGATCCCCGTCGACGTCGGTGGCTAAGACGCAGGCCCCGCGCTCCAGCAGCACCTCGCAGACGCCCGCGCCGATCGCGCCGGCGGCGCCCGTGACGAGCGCTACCTGCCCTTGCAGCGGCGGCGGATCCGCCTTGCCCAGCTTGGCGAGCTCCAGCGGCCAATACTCCATCTCTGCGAGCTCGCTGTCGGACAACGCGACGAACTGACCGAGCGCGGCGGCCGTCGCCTTGATCCGGACGTTGTGCTCGGCGATGTCGGCGGCGACCCGCGCGCCCTTTCGCGTCGCGTGCAGCGCGACGAGTCCGACGCCGGCCAGCACGGCGACAGCCGGCGCAGGCGCGTGCATATGGCGCGGCGAGATCGCGCGCGCGCTGGCCTCGTAGTAGCCGCGGTAGGCGGCCGCGAAGTCCCCGACGCGCTGGCGGACGCGGTCTGGGTCTCGCCACTCCTCCTGCGCGAGGTGGAGGAAGGGCCCCTTCGTACGAATGACGTGGTCGGGCGTGATCGGGTTGGTCCGGCACAACGACGCCGCGTCCTCATGCAGGCCAAACGCGGCGAGGTCGTCGTCGACGCGAGCGTCCGCGACCAACCGCGCGTCCGCACGGCAGAAGCCCGCGGCGCCCGCGGCAGCGCACGCGCCGCGCAACACCGGCAACACCTCAGCCAGCGCAGCCTCGCGCGCGCTGGCAGGCAGCGGTCCGAGGTCGCCGCGCAGCATCGGCGGCGCACCGCCGAGCTCCTCTTCGATGTAGCGTTGGGCGCGATCAACGATCGCGATGGTCCGCTGATAGCTCTCGCGCGCCGTCGCCCCGAAGGTGAACAAGCCGTGCTTGGCCAGCACGATCCCGGCGCAAGCGGGCGCGCGCTCGTAGGCCTCCGCGACGGCCTTCGCGAGCGGGAACCCCGGCATGATCCACGGCAGCACCAGGACGTCGTCGCCGAGCGCCCGGCGCACGTGCTCCTCGGGGTTCGGCTGGTCGGTCAACGCCAGCACGGCGTTTGCGTGGGTGTGATCGACGTAGGCGTGCGGCAAGAACGCGTGCAGCAACGCCTCGACCGACGGGTTCGGGGCGCGGCTGTCCAGCAGCGCTCCGCGGACCGCGTTCACCATGTCCTCGTCCGACAGCGACTCCAGCGGCCGCAGCTCTCGCAGCGCGTCGAGGCGGACCGCTGGCAGCCCCGGCGGCTCGATCGCTGCGAGGTCCCACCCGCTGCCCTTGACGAACAGCACCTCGACGGGGCGGCCCAGCAGGTCGCGCTGGGTCGTCTTGACCGAGGTGTTCCCGCCGCCGTGCAGGACCAGCGACGGGTCCCGTCCCAACAAGCGAGACGTGTAGACGCGGAGCGCCACGTCCTCACCAGCGCCTTCGAACGCCGCCACGACGGCGCGCGCCTCATCTTCATCCCAAAGGTCAGGCATGGCTCAGCGTGCCTTGCGGTGCTCGCGGAGCCACGTGAGCAGCTGCTCGAGGTCGCTGGGGAGCGGCGCTTCGATGGTCATTCGTTGCTTCTTCTGAGGGTGGGTGATCGACAGCTGGCGCGCGTGAAGACAGTGCCGGCCTGGCGTCGGCGCGTCCGCGGGGAGGCGGTCGTGCTGGCGACGCCGCGAACGATACACGCGGTCCCCCACCAGGGAATGCCCGATCGAGGTCATGTGGACGCGGATCTGGTGCGTCCGTCCCGTCTTCGGGCGGCACAGGACGTGGCTAAAGCCATCGAAGCGCTCGAGGATTTCGTAATACGTCGACGCGTCGCGACCGCCATCTTGGACGACCGCCATACGGTCTGGGTGACGCGGATCACTGCCGATCGCGCGCTCGACCCAGTCGCTCTGAAACCGCGGCTGTCCGTAGACGATGCAGCGATACTCCTTCGCGACGGCGCGCTCC
>JAYYEE010000179.1:0-2904 GCA_036160175.1 Planctomycetota bacterium | reverse complement strand
ACTCAACGCAGTCGCTGGCGGTATGGCGCGCTGCATCCAAGCCAAGATCGACAAGGGCGAGTAGAGACCTCGACTTGCTGATCCCGATCCCCTTACCCACTCCTCCCTGCATTTAGATCCCCAAAGGTTATTCCGATGTCGGACAATGAAACCGTGACCCTCGACGCTGATCTCGAGGACATCTTCACCAAGATTGACGCCCTTAGCCTGGGCCAGGCCGCACAGCTCGTGAAGGCCATGGAAGACCGCTGGGGCGTGTCGGCTGCCGCTCCGGTCGCTGTCGCCGCCGCTGGCGGTGGTGGCGGTGGCGGTGAAGGCGGCGGCGCCGAAGAGAAGACGGAGTTTGACGTCGTCCGGAAGGACGCCGGCGGCTCCAAGATCAACGTCATCAAGGCTGTCCGTGAGATCACGGGCCTCGGCCTGAAGGAGGCCAAGGGCCTCGTCGACGAAGCTCCGAAGCCCGTCAAGGAAGGCGCGTCCAAGGACGAAGCCGAAGAGATCAAGAAGAAGCTCGAGGAAGCCGGCGCGACCGTCGAGCTCTCCTAGTGCTCTCCTTGAAGTGGTCCTTGCGATCCTGTGGACGCCGGGCTCCCGCCCGCTCCCGCAGTATTCGCCAAGGCGAAATTATCAGCGCTCCCAAACCCGCTCGCACTTTTCGGTTGCGGACGGTGGCACGGGGCGCCTACTGTTTCGTCTGCTGCTTGGATCACTTTTTGCACGGGTTCGTGCGCCGGAGCTGGATGGCTCGCGCGTCACGACAAAACGAGGGTCCGCCTGGGCGACCCCGAGTGGGGGTCGATGCCGGTGGGCTGTTTTGTCGACACGCCGCGTGAGCAAGACGCTTCGTCGGTCACGGCCCGCTTGAGCGGTTCGGTCGCTGCAGGACGGGCTTCGGCTCTTCGGCGCCGTTGGCGTCGAGCGTCGGGCTCGAAGATCGATCCGACTCGTTCGTCCTTGGTTGCTTCGTTCAGGTCACTTCAAACTCGTCCCTGACTCCTCATCGGCCGCTCCGGGCCGCGAAGGGAAGCAGGGAGCAAAGGCCCCTAATGCGGGGTCGTCAGGTGGAACCGCATGGAGACTGTAGTCTACGGCCGCTTCCGGTCCGTTGCCCAGATCCCCGACCTCGTCGAGATGCAGACGAAGTCGTACGACCTCTTCCTCCAGCCGGACGTCCATCCGAACCGGCGGAAGGAGGACGGCCTCGAGGCGCTGCTGCGCGAGATCTTCCCGATCTACTCGTACGACAAGACGCTCTGTCTTGAGTATGTCAGCTACGAGCTTGGGCGCCCGCGCTACACGGTCGAGGAGTGCCGCAAGCTGCGCGTCACTTACGGCTACCCGTTCAAGATCCGGGTCCGCCTCGTCAAGCCAGAGCCGGTCGAGGAGGACATCTACCTCGGCGAGATCCCGATCATGATCGGCGGCGGCGAGTTCATCGTGAACGGCTCCGAGCGCGTCACGGTCAGCCAGCTGCACCGCTCGCCTGGCGTGGACTTCTCGGTCGAGCTGCACACCGGCGAGAAGAAGCTGCACAGCTGCTGGATCATCCCGGAGCGCGGCAGCTGGATCGAGCTCAACGTCACCAAGAAGGACGCGGTCGCGATCCGCATCGACCAGTCGGGCAAGTTCTCGTGCACGACCTTGCTGCGCGCGATGGACGCCAAGTACTCAACCGACGCGGCGATCCTCCACGAGTTCTACGACGTCGAGAAGGTCGCCCGGAAGAAGACGGACCCGGACGCCAAGTTCGCCAAGAAGCTCGTCGGCACCTACGCCGTCGGCGACATCGTCGACGCAGCCAGCGGCGACCCCTTCGTCCGCTCGGGCGAAGAGATCACCGAAGAGGCGGCCCGCGCGATCAGCGAGAGCGAGCTGCGCGAGGTCGAGGTCCTGCGTGACCCCGAAGACTTCTTGCTGCTGAACACGCTTCGTGAGGACACGACCAACAGCCACGAAGAGGCCCTGCTGAAGATCTATCAGCGCCTCCGCCCCGGCAACCCGCCGCAGCTCGAGAAGGCGCGCGAGCTCTTCCACGAGAAGTTCTTCGACGAGACCCGTTACCGGCTCGGCCGCGTCGGCCGCTTCCGCCTCAACCGGAAGTTCGAGGGCGACCCCAAGAACAACCAGCAGACGCTGTCGGCGAACGACTTCGTCCAGGCGATCAACTACATCCTCGGCCTCCGCATGGGGGAGGGGGAGATCGACGACATCGACCACCTGGGCAACCGCCGGGTGCGGACGATCCAGGAGCTGGCCGGCGATGAGTTCCGCAAGGGCTTCCTGAAGCTCCGCCGCACCGCGCAGGAGCGGATGAACCTGGAGAACGTGGACACGGTCACGCCGCGCAACCTCATCAACTCGAAGACGTTCAGCTCGGCGATCGAGTACTTCTTCGCGCGTGGTGAGCTCAGCCAGGTCGTCGACCAGACGAACCCGCTCTCGCAGTTGACCCACGAGCGGCGCCTGTCGGCGCTCGGCCCGGGCGGCCTGAACCGTAAGCGCGCGGGCTTCGAGGTCCGCGACGTGCACACCTCGCACTACGGGCGCCTGTGCCCGATCGAGACTCCGGAAGGCACCAACATCGGCCTGATCAGCTCGCTGTCGATCTACAGCTCGCTGGACGACTACGGCTTCTTGACGACGCCTTACGTCGTCATCAAGAACGGCAAGGTCACCGATGAGGTCGTGCGCTTGCGCGCCGACCAGGAGAGCAACGCGACGCTCGCGCCGGCCGATACGCCGACGGACAAAAACGGCAAGATGGTCGCCGATGACCAGGGCTTCGTGATCGCCCGCGTCAACGGTGACCCGGCCCTCGTCGACCCGAAGGAGGTCGACTACATGGACGTCTCGACCAAGCAGGTCGTCGGCGTCTCTGCGTCCCTGATTCCGTTCCTCGAGCAC
>JAYYEE010000178.1:0-7714 GCA_036160175.1 Planctomycetota bacterium | reverse complement strand
GACCATGCGGGCCGCAGGACACAACGACCGCGTCGAATCCCTGCGCACGCGCCAACGCCGGCAAGGCGCGGCGTAGGCGCGACGCCCATTCGAGGTGCTTGTCCGGCAACGCGAACCACTCGGGCAACTTGTGATACAGCGTCCGCAGGACACGCTCCCGCAGGTTGCGCGCAGCCGGCCTGCTCGCGAGGGTCGGGCCACCGAGCGCGTGGCGAACGACGCCTGGCGGGATCAGTTGACGCAGCGTCTCGTCGCTGCGCAGGAGCTGCGCCGCGTCGAGCGTGACCCAGTGCACCTCGTGCCCAGCGTCGATCAGTGAGCGGGTGAGCCGCAGCACCCGGTGCGACGCGACCGCCGGGTCGGGCGGCGCGTAGTAGCTCACGATTGCGACCCGCATCGCTTGTCTGCTTAGGCGGATCGGGGGCCCGGTTGAAGGAATACCTCCAAATCACCGCCCCTTTTGCTCGCGCCGCGCAGATCCGGCGGAGCCGCGCGACCAGCAGGCGGCCTCAGTAACCGACGATCGCCTCGAGGCCGTTCGACGTCGAGAAGCCTGCCGCGTTCGTCGCGGGGGACGCGGCCTGTGCATAGACCGTGTAGCCAGCGAGCGCCGGGTTCGTCGGGATCGGACATGGGCAACCGAACGTGGTCGTGCTGCCGGGCGATGCCTGGCTGCCGATCAACGTGTGGATGTTCGCGTTGGTGTAGGCGAAGCAGCCCGTCGCGCCGATGAAGTCGAGGCTGATGCCGCTGGCGTAAGACTCAGACCCAAAGACGAAGACCGCGAGGCCGTACTCGACGTTCTGCGCTAGCAGCTGCCAGGTCGTGCCGATGACCGGCAAGCCGCTCGTCAAGGTCAGCGGCAGCGGGGCCGGACAACCAGCGCCGTAGTAGCTGACCGACGCTGGCGGAGGCGCACCGGCCCCGCGCGCCATCGAGTGGTTGCCGCCCGCAGCCACCTCTTCAAAGGCACCACCAGCCGGCGTGACGCACTGGCCTTCCCACGGGCGGCCCCAGCAGACCAGCGTGCCGTCGTTGCGCAGCGCCACGCTGTGCGCCGCGCCGCCGTCGAGCTGGGCATACTTCACGCCTGACGGCAGCGCAGGGATGTCGCACTGACCGTCGCTGTTCGAGCCCCAAGCGACCGCCTCCCCGTTGCCGAAGCGCGCGAGGCTGTGGAACTGACCGGCTGCGACCTCAGCGGTGAACAAGCCCGAGGGCGTGATCGGCGCGTCGCACTGGCCAAACGTGTTGCTACCCCAGGCCTTGATCTTGCTGTCACTACGCCGCGCGACCGTGTGCTTCATGCCAGCGGCGATCCCCTTGTAGGTCGTGTTGGCCGGCAGGCCAGGCACGTTGCATTGCCCGTCGTAGTTCTGCCCCCACGCGATCGCGGTCCCGTCATTGACGCGCGCAACGCTGTGATAGCCGCCGGCAGCGACCTCGACGAACTGCTTGCCCGGCTGAATGCTCGGGACGTCGCACTGCCCGTCGGTGTTGCGCCCCCACGCGACGATCGTGCCGTCGCTGCGAAGCGCCAAGGTGTGCCAACCACCAGCAGACACCTCGACGTAGGTGACCCCAGCAGGCAGCGCAGGGACGTTGCACTGGCCTTCGTCGTTGCGGCCCCACGCGACGATCTCGCCGTCGCTCCGGATTGCTGCGCTGTGCCAACGCCCAGCCGAGATGTGCGTGTAGTTCACGCCTGCGTTCGGGACGGCAGCTACCGTCGCCTGGCCATAGTTGTCATAGCCCCATGCTTGCACACTCCCGACAGCTTGCTGGGCAGAAGGAGCAACGGTAAGCAGCGACGCGGTCAACGCGCCCGCCACAACTTGGAGGTGGTGCATCACGGAAGGGGGTGGGACTCTGTTCGGACGGTCAGTCGGCGTAGGTCATCTCGCCGCTTCGCAGACGCGGGCCGCGGCACAATTTGCAGCGTGATTATACCTGACCGCCTGTATCCGGCGCCACCGTACTTCCATCTGCCGCGCCCATTCGTGAAAACTATTTTGTCCCAGACAATTACCCAGGATCGCATCCGAAGCGCGCAGGTAAAGCCGTCGCAACGTGTCCCACAGGCGTACCGGCAGCGGTGCCCGCGAAGCGCGCCTCGCCCGGCGGCGTGCACCCCAGTGGCATGGCAGGGACCACGCCGGGCACATTCAGCCTGCAGCCGAGCGCGGCCCTAGCGGGCGCGCCCAGCGCGCTGACCTCAGACGTCGCCGCGCAGGACGCGCACGACCGAGTGCGAGGAGCTGCCGTCAGTCAGGCGCGTCGTCACGCCGGCGCGCCACTGGAACAAGTCCGACGTCGTCTTCGGCGGGACCACCGCGGAGAAGATGACCGCGCCGTTGGCGAAGGCCGCCTCAAAGTGCTCGCTCTGCTGCGTTTGCGCGATCGTCATGACCTGACCCGTCACCCTGTCCCACAGCGCCAGGTCCGCCTGGCCCGCCTGCATGACGTGCATCACGAACCCGCCGTCATGAGCTTGCCCAGCGTAGGTCGCGTTCGGCCCGCCGACGAAGACCGATTCACCGGACGCAGGGTCCCACGTGAACAAGCCGCCAGCGGCGCCGGAGCCGGTGTAGACCAGACGATCCGTCGTCAACGCTGCGACGACCGCGTAGCTGTCGCCAGCCGACTCTGCGATCACGTCCACGGTGTTGGACGAGGCGTCGAAGCGGTGCAGGCTGCGGCCGTTGACAGACTCTACCGCGAAGACCACATCCGAGTCCGTGAGCGCGAGCTCGAAGACTTCGTTCTCAGGTCCAACGGCGACGTCCGCGCTCTGTTCTGTCGAGTAGTTGTAGATCTTCAGGTCGTGGTTACCCGGCGCCTTGGCGACCGAATACACGACGAGGTCATCTTCAGTGATCGCGACGAAACGCTCGTCCGACCCGGTCGAAGCGACCGCCTTGGTCGTCAAGCCGCCCGAGGACCACATCCAGACGTCGCGCGACGCGGCGCCCGTCTCGAACACGACGAGGCCCTGCGAAGTGGTCGTGACGAACCGCATGTCTTGCTCTTGCACGACAGGCGGCAGGTCGCCCCCGACGGTGAACACGCCGTAACCCATGCGCAGGTAGCGGAGCTCTTCTTGGCCGCCGGCGCCCGTCGTCGAGAAGACGATGCCGCCGTCGGGCAAGATCGCGTGGATCGACTCCGGGTAGGGGCTGCTGTAGGCCGTCGCCGTGTGGTTGTTGCCGATCTCCCAGTAGTGCAGGTCCGCCTGGCCGTTGTTGCCATACTCAAAGTAGGCGACGTTTGGCGGGTGCACGAAAGCGTTGCGGTTGTGCATCCCTGGACGAGACGCGACCAATTGCGCGGTTTGGCTGCTCGGATCCCAAAGGTAGAGCCCGGTCTCTGACGACGTGCCTTGCTCGAAGAACACCTTCCCGTCGGGCGTGTGGTTGTCATAGACCGTGTTGAGGCCGTTGCTCTCCCCGATCTGAACGATCTCTTGGTGGTCATATCGGAAGAGATCGACGCTGGAGCCACCCATACGCTCGTAGAGCAGAGAGCCGTCCGGCAGCAGCTCGCGGTAGACCAGCGGCACGCTGGCGCCAGATTGCAGCGGCAAGACCGCAGCGCTGCCGCCGTCGAGGACCTCGAGGCCGTTGCCGCTCTGGACGATCGCCATGTAGCCGTAGAGCGCGGCGACCATGAACTCACCCTCCGCCGAGTTGCCCTGGCTGTCCGACACGCGGAAGCTGACGTGACCCGCTCCGACCTCGTTGAAGACCCCGGTGTAGAGGCCGTTGTCGATGCTGCCCGGGCCGTTCGTCACCACCCAGGTGAGGCTCTGCTCGCTCGGGTTGTCGACGTAGTGCGTGAGGTCCAGCTCTAGCTGCTGACCCGTGGAAGCTTGCTGAGCGGGGATCGCGTCAACCGCTGGTCCAGGGCGGGCAGGCGAAGGCAGCTTGCTGCAGCCGACGATCCCGATGATGACCGCGACAGACAAGAGGACGAAGCGTTCGATGTTGGACATGTGCGAAGTCGAGTGCGAGTTCCGGAGCTAGAGACGTCGCTAGCTATCGGAGGTCGACCCCGCTCGAGTTGAGGCAAAGTGCCCACATCGGCGCCTTCAACGCCGCCATGCCGTCGCGAATTGGCGCCACTAGCGGGCGCGGAGGCGCCTCTCGCGCGGAGCGCAAGAGGCAGGCGCAGCGCTACTTGGAGCCGCTAGGCTTGTTCTGCTCGTCAGAGAGCAGCGCGCGGTAGTGCGGATGCGCTTCGCTCGCGCGACCGGCCATGACGAGCGAGTCCGCGAGCTTCAGGCGCAGATCCCGGTTCGACGGATCGTCTGCCAGCACATCCTTGAGCAGCTCGATGCCAACGTCCGCGTCACCAGAACGCACCATCGCGGAGGCCAAGGCGCCGGCGACGTCGCTGGGGAGCTTCCGCACGTGGGTGTGCCGCTTGTAGATCCACTGGACGCGGTAGATGTCGCTTGCGCCAGGGTTCTCGATCGCCATGAACGCGTCGAGGAAGCCCTTGATCGCGCGGTCGGAGTCGTCGCCCTTGTCGATCAGGCCGCCGAAGATGGCGATCGCCCGCTCGCCTTGGCCCGACCACGTCAGAACCTCACCGAGCCCGCGCACCATGTTCGGATCATCAGGGTAGGCCTCCCTGAGGTCCCGGAAGACCTGAACGGCGTTCTCGAAGTCACCCTGCCAGATCAACAGTGTGCCGAGCTCCTTCTTCAGCTCGACGTCACCAGGCCGGGCCGCGATGAGCTCCTGGAGAGCGCGCTCTGCGGCGCCGAAGTCCTGCAGCGCAGTCTGGATCGAGATGATGTCGCGCAGGACGCTCTCGTCTTGCGGCAGCTGCGAGAACTGCTGCAACGCCTCGTTAGCCATGCCGACGTCGAGGAGCACGCCGAGGTATTCGCGGCGCGACTCCACGCTCTCGGGGTTCGCGACGAAGAGCCTGCGGAAGATCTCCAGCGCGGCGAACTTGTCACCTGAGCGCAGCAGGTTACGCCCCGAGAGGATCTCAAACTGCGCCGCTTCGTTGTCGCGGCCGTCCGCATAGAGGGTCCGCAGCCAGCGCCGCGCTGACGCGTCAGCGTCTTTGTAACGACCGGCCGACGTCAGGGCTGCTACGAGCGCAAGCCCCATATCCGGGTCATCAGGACGCTCTGCGACCAGCACGTTGCAGACGCGGACCAGGTCGTCGTAGCGGCCTTCGCGATCGAGCGCGTCCTTCAGCAGCGTCAGGCGCCGCAGGTCCGGGGCGTCCGACTTCAACGAATCTGCAAGGATCCGATCGAAGTCCTCGTCGACGACGACCGCAGCTGCGCTCGTATTCGAATCGACGAGCGCGAGATCATCAGCGTGGAAGTGGCGGAAGGCGCTGACCGTCGGCGGCGTGAGCACCATCAACATCAGCGAGGCCGCCGCGACGGGGCGGAAGATCGGGCGATGGCGCTCGTCTAGCTCGCAGGTCAGGTCGCGGCGCGCGCCAGAGTCGCCGGAGAGCTCACAGAGAGACTGCAGCAGACTGCGGCCCTGCCCTTCGAAGGCCACGAAGGCCATCACGTATTCGCGCACGCGGTGCGGCGGACCAGTCACGTCGCGACCTTCGACCACGCGCACCGTCACGTAGAATGACCCCTTGGGGCCGAAGACCTTCGCTCGCAGCTTCGTCTCGTCCGCGACTGGGTGCGCGAGGATGCACCGCATCGCCTCTGTCGAGATGTCACGAGTGCAGGTGTAGACCTCGCCGTCGGGGGTCTCGAGACAGACCGGCACCTTGAACGGCGACCGGTCGATCGTCCGCCGTGAAACAAGCGCACGGCTAGGCGACCTGCTGATGTCGTTCGCCTCAAAGACCGAGTACCAAGGCGCGACCGCGTAGCGCTGGATGATCCGGCTGGCCGCGTCGATGGCCTGCGGCGGCATGTCGACGAACTCGAGGCCGTAGCGGTAGAGCGGCAGCTGCTCGACGCCGTCACCGCGGCGGTGGGCCGCGTAGCGCAGGACCGCTGGAGACCGCAGCGTCCCACCGTTGACCCGCACCTTGACCGAGCCCTCCTCGTTGGTGGGCAACGTATCGTACGACATGAAGCCGAGACCAAACTCGTTGAGGTCGGTCGTGACCCCGATCCCCTCGACGAGCTCGCCTTCGCGGTTGGGGAAGCTGTACTGCACCGCCATGTTGAGGCGGTGGCGGTACGACGAGCGGTTGCTCGTCGCCATCATCGCCACCCGCAGGTAGAGGATCGCGAAGTAGGAGTTGTGGATCACCAAGCCGGTGGCGATGCCCATGCCGAGCAGGTCCGGGGACGCTGTAAACAACAGGTGCCTCGTCCACCCGAAGATCAACGCGGCGATCCCCAAGGACAGCAAGAGGATCTGCGGCAGGATGTGCGGCAGCTTCGAACCTTGACCACCACCGCTCTTGTTCGTCACGACGAACTTCGACCGCTTCCGGTAGATCAGCGCGCGAGTCGTCGCGCGGATCTGCGTCCAGAAGTTGGCCATGTTGAAGTACTCGGTCAGCGGGTAGTTCATGTAGTTGCGGTAGACGACCCGCAACGTCAGCAGCATGGTGAAGATGTAGACCAAGAAGATGGCACCGAGCGTCCACGTGTACTGCTGCACCGGCGCGACGCCCGACAACAGCAACAGGATCGGCGTCAGGTAGATCATCAGACGCGGCACGCCGCCGGCCCAGTGGATGATCGAGGCGAAGTAGGTCAGCCGCTGCGCCATCGTGAGCCCGCGCATCGTCAGCGGGTTGTCGTAGGCGAGGATGCTGAGGTTGCCCTCGGCCCAACGCAGACGCTGGCTGTGGAAGGTCGTGACGTCCGTCGCGCCCTGGCCCGCGATCAGGCGCTCGTTGACGTAGAGGGTCTTCCACCCCTTGGCAGACATGCGCATGCCAGTGTGCATGTCCTCCGTGATCGTCTCGGTCGCGATGTAGCCGATCTCCCTGAGCGCCTCGCGGCGGAAGAGCGCGGCCGAGCCGGCGAAGATCACCGAGTCAGTGGCGTTACGAGCCGGCTGGATCACCTTGTAGAACAGCTGGCCTTCATCCCAGAACCGCCCCTTCTCGTAGCTGACCCTTCCCTGGAAGGTGTCGAAGTTGGAGAACGCGTGCGGAGACTGGACGAAGCCGACCTTCTCGTCCCGGAAGTAGCCCAGCATCCGGGAGAGGAAGTTCGGTTCGGGGATGTGGTCCGCGTCGAGGATCGCGACAAACTCCCCGTCCGTCTGGTCAAAGGCGTTGTTGAGGTTGCCCGCCTTCGCGTGCAAGTTGTTGTCGCGCGCGATGTAGTGAACCCCGAGTTCCTCGCAAAGCTGGCGGACCTCCGCACGGTTGCCGTCGTCCAGCAGGTAGGTCCGGTGCGGCAGTTCCATGGCCAAGCATGCCTGCAGGGTGCCCCGGAGGATCGGGATGCCTTCGTTGTAGCTCGGTACAAAGACGTCGATCGTAACGCCTTCGAGCGGCGGCTCTTCCTTCAGGTCGGTCGGCTCCCAGATCTGCAGGAAGAACAGGAGGAGACTCATGCCACCCCAGAGCTCAGCGACATAAAGGAACCAAGACGCGGTGGTTGCGTACCACGTCTCAAGGTTCAGCGTGTACAGACCGCGGTAGACGAGGTAGCCGACGGTGATGACCGAGCACAAGGCCATCAGGACCTTGTGCTTTCGATACCGAGGTTGGCGGGTCTGGGTTGGTGCGTCGGTGCGGTCACTCATGGGAA
>JAYYEE010000177.1:0-3677 GCA_036160175.1 Planctomycetota bacterium | reverse complement strand
CGTCGAGTCCGTCGCGGGGGCATACGCCGCAGTCGTCGGCGGCGCCGAGCGCCTTGAGCTCTGCTCGAGCCTCGACGAGGGAGGCCTTACGCCGAGCGTCGGGCTGTGCGAGGCCGTCTGCGCGGCCGTGCAGGTGCCCGTCTTTGTCATGATCCGACCGCGCGCAGGTGACTTCCTGTACGACGGGACCGAGGTGGACGTCATGGCGCGCGACATCGCCGCCCTCCGCGCAGCGGGCGCGGCAGGCATCGTGACGGGCGCGCTCACGGCGAAGGGCGACGTCGATCATCGGCGCATGCGCGAGTTTGTCGACTTGGCCGCGGGCTCGCCGGTCACGTTCCACCGCGCCTTCGACGTCTGCCGAGACGCCGCCGCAGCCATCGACGAGCTCTGCGAACTGGGCGTCGCGCGGCTGCTGTCCTCCGGACAGCGGGCCAGCGCGCCAGAGGGCAAGCACGCGCTCCGCGACGCCGTCGCGCGCGCCGGGGACCGCCTCACGGTGATGGCAGGCGCAGGTGTCCGTGAGGACAACGTGGTGCGCCTCGTCGAGTTCACGGGCGTCCGCGAGGTCCACCTTTCCGCCCGCGGTCAACGCAAGAGCAGGATGTCGTTCCGCCGGGACGAGGTCGCCATAGGCGCGGCCTCGCAAGACGAGCACCTCCTGCGCACGACCGAGGAAGCCGCCGTCGCGCGCGTCGTCTCGGCGCTGCGCAACCGGTGAGCAGCGGCTACAATCCGAGCATGAGCTCGGATCCACACCCGCTCCTCGACACCGTCAAGACCCTCCTCGACGTCTCCCCGACCCCGTGGGGAGACGTGCTCGACGCCGTGACGCAGCACTTTGACTGCCCGGTCGGCACCGTGCACTTGATCGACGCGGCTGACGGCATGCTGCACCTGAAAGCCCATCGCGGCCTCCCCCCGCCCGTTCTCGACAAGGTCCAAGTGATCCCCGTCGGCAAGGGCATGGCAGGCATCGCCGCCGAGCGCAAAGAGCCGGTCCAGGTCTGCAACCTACAGACGGACGAGAGCGGCGTCGCGCGGCCAGGCGCCAAGATGACCCAGATGGAGGGGTCGCTCGCAGCGCCGATGCTCAAAGAAGGCGCGGTCCACGGCACGATCGGGGTCGCGAAGCCGACCGCCTACGACTTCTCCGAAGAAGAGACGAGCTTGCTCATGGCCGTCGGCGCGCTGCTCGCCTAGGCAGAGCCGCAGGCCTCAGCTGCGCGAACAGGCGCAAGGCGTATCCACGCAGCCTTAGGGTCGTGGTAACGCCCGCCCGTGCGCGGCAACGCTAGGCGTCGAAGCCCTTGCGCGCCTCGACGTCGAGCAGTCGGTTGGCGCCGTCGTGATCCGTCCGCATCGTCGTCGGGTTCCAGCGGATGCGCTGTCCGCGCGCCGCGCGGTAGGCGACGTTGGCGAGCAGCACGTGCTCGGTCAACGGCACCGCGTAGGAGAAGGTGCAGGTCGGCTGCGTACGCTCGGCGCAGCACATCAACCACTCTTTGTGGTGGCCTGGTGAAGACGGGATCGACTTGGGCGGCGCGGTCCACGTCTCGGCGCGCGCCGCTGGTCCGACTTGGTGCTTGTTGTAGTCGCTGATCAGCCAACCCTCGTCGCCGAGGAACAGCACGCCGTTACGCCACTCCTCGAGCCCGAGCTCCTTGAGCTTCGCCGAAGGGCGGTCGCCGGCGGCGTGCCAGTGCAGCGTCAGAGCGGCGCGATCTCCGCGCGCGCCGAACTCGTACTCGCACCGCATCGCGTCGGGCGCGCACTCAGGATCAGGCGACGGCCCGTGCGCGACGAGCGACTTCGGCGCGTCCAGGTTGAGCGCCCACCACGCTAGGTCGGTGTAGTGACAGCTCATGTCTGCCGTGGTGCCGCCGCCAAACGCCCAGTAGCGGCGCCACCCAGCCGGGTGGTAGCCCTTGGAATAGTCGCGCTCTGACGAAGGGCCTAACCACTGGTCCCACGCGACGTGCTCCGGCACCGCGCCCGTCTCAGGCAGCTGCTTCGCGGACCAGTTCGTGCTGTTCACGAATATGACGACCTCACGCACCGCACCCACCGCGCCGGCGCGGACCGCCTCGACCACGCGGCGGAAGTTCTCGTTGGCGTGGATCTGCGTGCCCATCTGGGTGATGCAGCCGTTGGCCTGCGCGGCGATGAGGAGACGACGCGCCTGCGCGACCGTCTGGGTCAGCGGCTTCTCACAGTAGACGTCCAGGCCGCGCTGCAGCGCGAGCATGGCGGGGTGGTAGTGCGTGTGGTCAGGCGTGCTGATCACCACCCCGTCCAGCTCTGCGCACTGCTCCGCGTCTTCCAGCACCTCGCGGTAGTCGACGCACGTCTGCGCGTCGGGAAACTTCTCTGCGGCCTTCTTGAGGTGCTGCGCGTCGATGTCGCAGAGCACCTTGAGGTCCTGGTCCTTGACGCCGTTGAGGTTGGCCCCGCCGCGGCCCGCGACGCCGATCACCATCAGCCGCGCCTTGTCGCCGCGCGCGCGGCGCCGTTCGCGACCGAACGGGCTAGCGACGGCGGGCAGCGCCATGCTGGAAGTCGCCGCAGCCGCGGCGCCGAGGAACGAACGACGAGTCGGGGTCATTGCCTCATCATCTCGCATCCTTCGCCCGCAGAACAGAGGCGCGCGCGGGTCGTCTCGACGCCTGCGCCGACGTAGCATCTCGGCTCGCCATGAGCACCGACTCCGACGCCCCTCCTACGCTCGAGCAGATCCAGGCCGCGCGGCGCACGCTGCTGGGCAAGGTGCGCGAGACCCCGGCCTGGACGTGGGAAGGCCGACACCTCGACGCCGTCGCGCCGACAGGCGCGACCCTCATCAACAAGCTGGAGCTGTTTCAGCACGCGGGCTCGTTCAAGGCCCGCGGAGTCATGCTGCGCATGCTCGACCTCGACGACGACGCGCGGGCGCGCGGGGTCACGGCGGTCAGCGCCGGCAACCACGCGATGGCGGTCTCTTACGTCGCCCGCGCGCTCGGCTCGCACGCGAAGGTCGTCATGCCTACCAACGCCAACCCCGCGCGGGTCCTCGCCTGCCGCGAGATGGGCGCCGAGATCGAGCAGCACGACGACATCGGCGCCGCCTTCGCGCGCGTCGAGGAGATTGAGCGCACCGAGGGGCGCACCTTTGTCCACCCGTTCGAGGGCCCGCACATGGCGCTGGGCGCCGGCACGCTCGGGTTTGAGTTCCTCCGGCAGGTCGGCCAGCTCGACGCGCTGATCGTGCCCATCGGCGGCGGCGGCCTCGCTGCAGGCGTCGCCAACGCGGCCAAGCAGCTGCAGCCTCGATGCAGAGTCTACGGCGTCGAGCCTGCCGGCGCGGACTCGATGCACCGCAGCTTCGCCGCGGGGGCGCCCCAGCACATCGGCGAGGTCAGGACGATCGCGGACAGCCTTGGCGCGCCGATGGCGATGCCGTATTCGTTCGCGCTTTGCCGCAGGTTCGTCGACGAGCTGGTCTCCGTCGATGACGACGAGCTGTGCCGCGCGCTGTGGTTGCTGTTCACCGACGCGAAACTCGCGGTCGAACCCGCCGGCGCAGCGACGACGGCCGCGATGCTCAAGCTCGGCGGCGCGTTCGAAGGGCAGCGCGTCGGCCTGATCGTCTGCGGCGCGAACATCGACGCCGCGTCCTTCGCGGACTACGTGCAGCGCGG
>JAYYEE010000176.1:0-11760 GCA_036160175.1 Planctomycetota bacterium | reverse complement strand
TGATCTTCGCGACCATGGCAGCTTCGTCTGCGAGGCCGTGCCCGTCCGGGCTGGTCGTCGGCATGACGACGAGCTCTTCTACCGACGCGGCCCGACCGTCCCAGAACTGCCGGAAGTGGCGGGACGCGTTCAGCGTGGTCGGCGTGTTTCGTTCACCGGTCGAGGTCGGCTTGCTGTCGACCCCGTAGTTGTTGAGGTCGTGGCACGACGCGCAGCTGAGGTTGCCCTTCGCCGACAAGTGCTCGCTGTGGTAGAGCGCGTTGCCGAGCGCGACCAGCTCAGGCGTCGACGCTAGTGGCGCCGCGGGCGACGCCGGGTCGTTGCCGAACAGCGTCTTAGCCAGCTGCGTGTTGACGCGAGGCCGCCGCTGACGACGGCGCTTGGGCTTGGGGGTTTGCGCTTTGTCGGCGGCCTTAGGCGCCGGCTTGCTGGCGGCCTTGGGGGCAGCCGCGCTGGCCGTATCTGTCGCGTTCGGCTTCGAGTCGCCGCCGCAGGCGACGAGGAAGAGCGCCGGCAGGCAGCCAGCGAGCAGGGATCCGATCTTCATGGTGCTACGTGTAGGGCGCGATCGCGTGACTTTCACGCGATGCAACGCCGCTGGCGACCGGAGATTTCGCCGCCGACGCCTCCCGCGCGCAGGCGAGCCATATTGTCGCTCGGCGGCCGCCCGCTTGCGCCGCCGCCGGGGAGCCGGATCATGACCCTGCCATGCCCCGCTTGATCCTAGCCCGCACCTCTGAGTATCGACGCGCGCTACTCGAGCAGCTGGGCCAGCCGTTCGAGGCAGCTGCGCCAGGCGTCGATGAGTCGATCGCCAAGGCGGCTGGCGGCCCCCCGCGTCAGATCGTCGAGCTGCTCGCCTTGCAGAAGGCCGAGGCCGTGAGCGCTTATCAACCCGAAGCCGTCGTCATCGGCAGCGATCAGGCCGCGGTGCTCGACGGAGAGATACTGGGCAAGCCTGGCAGCGAGGCGAACGCCGCCGCACAGCTGCAGCGGCTGAGCGGGCGGCAGCACCAGCTGATCACGGCCGTCGCGATCGTCCACCCGGGCGGCATGGCGCGCTTCACCGACGTGACCAACTTGGTCATGCGGCGCCTCGAGGACCGGGAGATCGCCAGCTACGTGCGGCGCGACCAGCCGCTCGACTGCGCCGGCAGCTACAAGTTTGAGAGCCACGGAGAAGCCCTGTTCGAGCGCGTCGAGACGCGCGACAAGACGGCCATCATGGGGCTGCCGTTGGCGCGCCTGCGCACCACGCTCCGCGCCCTGGGCTTCGGATGCAGCGCGTCGTCCACGCTGGGCTTCGACTTCCCCTGAGCGCTAGAGGTAGACGTCGACGCAAGCCCGCAGCCGGGCCAACACCTCGCGGCCCCGGTTCCTCCACAGCACGCCCTGCGCGTAGGTGTGCAGCGCTGGCGCGACCACGCCATGGGTCTCCAGCCCGAGGTGCCGGCCGAGGAACACCATCCGCGGCACGTGGAAGTCGTTGCTGACGACGACCGCCGAGTCGAACCCCAGCGCCTCTTTGCAGTTTCTGATCGAGTCGATCGTGCGTAGCCCGTCTGGGTCCTCGACGATGTGATTCGCCGGGACACCCCGCGCCACCAGCCAGCGACGCATGGCGCCGACCTCGTCCTCGCCTAAGGCGCCGCCGCCTCGCCCGCTGACCACCACGACCGGCGCCGCGCCGGCTGCGTAGAGCCGCGCCGCCGCCGCGAGGCGATCCACGAGCATCGAACACGGCGCGCCGTCTTCGTAGACCTTGGCCCCCGGGACCAGGATGCACATCGCCGACGGCGCGTCCGCGACGCCGGTGACATACGGCGCAGCCGTCGTCACGACGTGCCGCTCAAGCAGCAACACGCTGAGGCCCGCGGCGAGCAACGCGGCCAGCACGAGCCGGCGTCGCCGGGCCGGTCGCGGCCCGCCACGCGGTGCTCCTGGGGACATCTTCACCTCGCCCATCCGGCGGGACAGTTGACCGCCATCCTGCAATCGCGACAATCCTCCGCCGACTTTGTCGGCCGATCCCCCGCAGAACGCCGCCGCTATGGCCCAAGACATCCGCAACGTCGCCATCATCGCCCACGTCGACCACGGCAAAACCACGCTCGTCGACGGGCTCCTGCGTCAGACCGGCACGTTCCGCGACAACGAAGCGATCTCCGAATGCGTGATGGACAGCAACGAGCTCGAGCGCGAGCGCGGCATCACGATCCTCGCGAAGAACACGGTCGTCAGCTACCAAGGGACGCGGATCAACATCATCGACACCCCGGGCCACGCCGACTTCGGCGGCGAGGTCGAGCGCGTGCTGTCGATGGCCGACGGCGTGCTGCTGCTCGTCGACGCGGCCGAGGGGCCGATGCCGCAGACCCGCTTCGTGCTGCAGAAGGCCTTCGCCCACCACCTCAAGCCCATCGTCGTCGTAAACAAGATCGACAAGCCCGACGCCCGACCGCAGGAGGTCGTCAACGAGGTCTTCGACCTGTTCATCGACCTCGACGCCGACGAGGACGCGCTGGAGTTCCCGGTCTTCTACGGCTCCGGTCGCCAAGGCTGGATGACCAAAGACCTCGAAGCGGCGCAGCAAGGCGGCGAAGGCAAAGACCTCGAGACCTTGTTCCAGGAGATCGTGGGCCACATCCCCGCCCCCCAAGACGACCCGGAGCAAGCCCTGCAGTTCCGCGTAACGACGCTCGACTGGAGCGACTACGTCGGCCGCATCGCGATCGGGCGCGTGCACCGCGGCAAGATGCAGAAGGGGCAGCGCTTCGTCCACATCAAGCGCGACGGCGACCAGCGCGAGGTCACCGCGCGCGGCGTGTATCAGTTCCGCGGCCTCTCGCGAGAGGAGACTGACTGCGTCGAGGCCGGCGACCTGTGCGGAATCTACGGCGTCGAGGAAATCGAGATCGGCGACACGGTGGCCGCGCTTGAGCATCCGGAGGCGATGCCGGTGATCGCGATCGACGAGCCGACGATGACGATCGTCATGCGGGTCAACGACTCGCCGTTCGCAGGTCGAGACGGCGGCAAGTTCATGACGTCTCGCCACATCCGTGAGCGCTTGGACAAGGAGCTGCGGGTCAACGTCGCGCTCCGCGTCGAGCAGGGCGAGACCGCCGACCAGTTCCGCCTCTCCGGCCGCGGCGTCATGCACCTCGGCTTCTTGCTCGAGACCATGCGCCGCGAGGGCTACGAGTTCGCGGTCGCCAAGCCGCAGGTCTTGTTCAAGGAGGTCGACGGCGAGAAGCAGGAGCCGATCGAGTATTTGACGGTCGACGCCCCCGGCGACTCGATCGGCAAGGTCATCGAGATCCTGGGCACGCGGAAGGCAGAGCTGCTGCAGATGGAGCCGAAGGGCACGTTCACGCGCGCCGAGTTCACGGTGCCGGCGCGCGGCCTGATCGGCGTCCGGACGCGCCTGCTCAACGCCACCGGCGGCCAAGCGACCATGCACCACGTCTTCCACGGCTACGGCGCCTACCGCGGCGACATCGAGGACCGGATCGCAGGCGTGTTGGTGTCGATGTCGAACGGCGCCGTCACCTTCTACTCGCTCGACAACCTGCGTGACCGCGGCCAGTTCTTCGTGCCGGACGGCGCGCAGGTCTATGAGGGCCAGATCGTCGGCGAGCACTGCAAGGACAACGACCTCGTCGTCAACGTCGTCCGCGAGAAGGCGAAGACCAACATCCGCAGCTCGACCAAGGAAGCCTTCGTCAAGCTGCCGCCGCCGCGCGTCTTCAACGTCGAGGATGCGCTGGAGTATGTCGGCGACGACGAGCTCGTCGAGATCACTTCGACCTCGGTGCGCCTGCGAAAGGTCTTCCTCCGTGAGACCGACCGCAAGCGTCGCGACCGACGGCAAGAAGTCAGCTAGACTATCGCTCATGCCTCGCGTCAACGCAGCCATCCAGAAGGCGCGCGAGCGTTCGCTGCACGAGCTGAGTGAACGCCTGGGCTACACGTTCAAGGACTTGTCGCTGCTCGACCGCGCCCTGACGCACGCGTCGATGGGCAACGAAGGAAAGAAGAGCTACGAGCGGCTCGAGTTCCTCGGAGACGCCTTCTTAAACTTCGCCGTCGCAGACGTGCTGTTCCGTCAAGACACCGACGTCGCCGAAGGCCGGCTCACCGAGACCCGCTCGCGCATCGTCAGCCGCCAGCCGCTCGCGCGCGCGGCGCGCCGCCTCGACCTGCAATCGCACCTGCTCTCGGGCAAGGGGCTACGCGAGAGCGAGCGCAGCAGCGCGCGGATCTTGTGCGACTTGATGGAGTCGGTGCTCGGAGCCGTGCTGATCGACGGCGGCGTGACGCCTGCGCGCAGGCTGGTCCGTCGGCATATCCTGCCTAAGAAGGGCAGCCCGGCGACGACCGCCGAGCCGAGCAAAGACGCCAAGACCGCGCTGCTGCACCACTGCCAACACAACAAGCTCGGCCAGCCGCGATACCAGCTGATCGAGACCATCGGCCTCCAGCACGAGCAGGAGTTCGTCGTGCGCGCGCACATCGTCGACGGCCGCGCGGCCAACGGCTCCGGCCGAACCAAGCGCGCGGCCGAGAAGCAGGCCGCGGCGCACTTGCTGGAGGCGCTGCGCGCGCAGTGAGCAGCCCCTCGCCTAGTCTGCGATTGTATTGCGTGACGCCAGGGACCACGATCCGCGCATGGCGACGATCGCAGTCTTGGGCACCGGCTTGCTCGGTGCAGCATTCGCAGAAAATCTGATCTCCAAGGGACACACCGTGCGCGTCTGGAACCGCACGCGACAGAAGCTCGCGCCGCTCGTAGAGAAAGGCGCCATGGCCGCCGCAGACCCGGCGGAGTGCGTGCGCGGCGCCGATCGCGTGCACCTCGTGTTGTCGGAAGACACAGCCGTCGACGACGTCGTCGAGCAGCTGCGACCAGGTCTCGGCGACGGCGTGCCGGTCGTGGACTTCTCGACCAACCTGCCGGCCAAGGTCCTCGCGCGGTTCGAGCGCTTGCGCGCCGCGGGGGTCCGCTACGTCTCCTCACCCGTCTTTATGGCGCCGAAGCACGCCCGGACCGGGACCGGCCTCATCGTCATGAGCGGCCCGCAGGCCGACGACGAGGAACTCCGCCCAGCCCTAGAGGAGATGACCGGCAAGTTCTGGTACTTGGGCGAGCGCGTCGACCTCGCCGCGATCTACAAGCTCGCTGGCAACTCGTTCTTCTTCGCCGTCACCGCAGCGCTCGGCGACACCTTGGCGCTCGGCCGCGCCAACGGCGTCGACGAGTCCGTGATGATGGAGCTGTTCCAGGAGTTCAAGCCGGGGAGCGGCCTGCACACGGTCCACGAGCGCATCGCCACGGCATGTGACGGCACCCCCAGCTTCGAGATGACCATGGCCCACAAGGACGCGCGGCTCACCAAGGAGGCGTCGGGCGCCGAGCACCTGCTCGTGCTCCCAGCGGTCATCGCCGGCATGGAGCGCGCCATCGACAACGGCGACGGCGGCGCCGACTTCGCCGCCTTCGCGAAGGGCTAAGCCGACGCGTCGCGGAGCGCGACGAGGCGCGCGACCCACTCCGGCGTCGTGCGGCAACAACCGCCCAGACCACGCGCGCCGCTCCGCACCCACGACGCGATCGCGACCTCACTCGCGACCCCTGCAGCGTCGCCGACCCAGACCTTCCGGGCCGCGTCATAGAGACCGCCGCCGTTGGGATACGCGATGACGGGCTTATCGCCCGAGGCCAGAGCCTTGACCAAGGCGGCGACGTCGTCCGGGGAAGTGCAGTTCACGCCTACGGCCGCCAGCTGCTCGCAGGCGCCGAGCGACCGCGCGCACTCCGTGAGCGGCTGCCCCTCGGCGGTCGTGCGATCGCTGCCGCAGCTGAAGCTGATCCAACCCTGCGCGTCAGGGTATGCGGCCAAGAGCTCGCAGAGCAGCTCCGCTTCCGCGAGAGAGGGCACCGTCTCAAACGCGATCAAGGGTCGCGCCGTCCACTGCCGCAGCTCATCGACGGCGAGCGCGAGGCGCTCTTCATGGAACGCCCGCACCTGGGCAGCGGGCGCGCCATACAGGCCGCGATACTCGGAGCCGTCTGCGAGGTACGCCCCATAGCTACCGACGGACATCGCGACGAGCGGCGCCGCCCGATCCTCTGGAAGCATCCCGCGCTCTTGACACCACGCCTGCTGGGCCTCGAACGCGACGCGGACCGATGAGCGGTAGAGCGCCTCGGCGGCCGCGCGTGGATGCCCCGCGGCGACGAAGCCAGGCACCGAGGCCTGGTATGCAGCCGTCGTGATGACGTCGACGCCGGCGCGGAGATACGCCAAGTGCACGTCGCGGACCACGTCAGGCCGCGCCGCGAGCACCGACGCCGACCATAGGTGGTCACGGAGGTGAAATCCGCGCCGCTCTAGCTCGGTCGCGAGCCCGCCGTCGAGCACGACGAGCTTCTGGGTCGCGAGCTTGTCGGCGAGGTCATGGGCCACGTCCGCCATGCTACCCCGCTGCGCGCGTCGTCACCGGATGTCGCGCCGCCGCGGCCGCGCGACGGGGTTGTCGCGCACGAAGCCCTGGTCGTCGAAGCGCACGCGATACCCAGTCTTGAGCTGCTCATCGGCCGACGGGTAATCGGTCGAGATCACCTGCGCGCCGCTCTGCTTGGCGGCGTCAAAGCGGCTGAGGTCTCCCGCGCGGGCCTCCCGCGTCCCACTGTCGGCGCGGGTCCGCACCATGAAGCCGCGCTCGACCAGCGCGCGGATGCGGCTCGCCCCGCCGACGGGGTCGTTGACGATGAAGAAGGCGGCGTTCGGGTCGCTCGCCCGCTCCACCGTGAAGTAGGTCGCGCCGCGCAGCCCCGGGAACGCGCGCAAGTAGCGACCGCGCGTGGCGCCGCCGGCGTCGAGCAAGAACAAGTATCGACCGCGGACCTCGTCCACCTGCGGCCAACCACGGCTGAGCACCGCCTGCTGCAGGCTCTCCGCGTCCCCGCGGACGAGGTCGGGCGTGATCAGGTGTCCCTGCAGCCGCGCAGCGACCAAGCGGTCCAGCTCCCGGAACGCGTCGGCGTCGAACACAGGCCCGTCGACCGTGCCCGGGATGCCTTGGCTGCCCTGCTTGATGTTCATGGTGACGAAGATCGGCACGTGCTCAGGGTGCGCCTCCGAGAACGCGCGCAGCTCGTCGAGGTAGTCCTCGAACGCGACGTGGTGGCTGCGGAAGTCAAAGTCACAGTCGTGGAGCACCTTGAAGCCAGGTGTACCGAGCGCGTCCGGATGCTCTAACGGCCAGGGCTTCGCGCCGAGCATCCCGAGCAGCCGATTGCCGAGCGGCCGCGCGTAGCGGCCGCCCTGCGGGTCTCTGTAGACGTCAAACTCCAGGTTGCGTACGCCGAGTGCGAGCTGCTCCGGGATCGGCGCGTGCCCGTAGTCGAGGCTGCCGGCATCGCGATAGAGCCACTTCATTCGGGACAGCAGCTCCGGCTGGATGCGCTGCTTGAAGCTGTTATGCGTGCCGATGACCTGCAGCTCGTTGAGGCGCAGACCTGCGCCCGGGAGCGCGACCGACCGGCACGCGGATAAAACGGCGAGCGCGCCGACGAACAGCATGCTGCAGGGATGCCTCGACATGCGCGCGATGCTAGGCGAGGCCCGCCATTCCTCAACCGCCGCCCGTCGTCCAGTCCCTCCCGTCGTTGTTTCCGTCACCGCGCGGACTACCTTACGGGGTCCACAGACGCCATCGCTCGTGCCCCCCACTCCCCAAGCAGCGCTCGTTGAGGCCTTCACGCGCCTCCCGGTCACCGGCAACCTCGTCGCGCAGGTCCAGCGCGGCGCGCGGGTCAAGGCCGGCGGGCTATGGGGCGCGTCGAGCGCGCTGCTGCTCACGGTGCTGCGGCGCGCCCAAGCGAAGGGGCAGCACCTGCTCGTCGTCACGGCCGACGACGTCGACAGCCTCCAGCTGCAGACGGACCTCGCCGCGTTCGGGACGCCGAGCCACGTCCTCGTCCGCGAGGAAGAAGGCGAGGACGGTGAGCCGGACGCGACTACGAGGAGCGCGCGGCAGCGGGCGATGCAGCAGTTCGCCGCCGATGGGGCGCCGCTCGTTGCGAGCGTTGAGGCGATGCTGCAGCCGATCGTGACGCCGCGCGGCCTGCGGCGCTCGCAGCTCGAGCTGCAGGTCGGACAACGGCTGGACCGGACGCAGATCCTGCAGCGCGCGCAAGCGGCCGGCATGCGCAGCGTGCCGCTCGTGCTCGCGCCGGGCGAGTGCAGCGTCCGCGGCGACGTGGTCGACGTGTTCCCGATGACGAACCAGCACGCGGTGCGCCTCGAGTTCTTCGACGACACGCTCGAGTCGATCCGCAGCTTCGACGCGGCCACGCAGCGCACCACCGAGGTGCATGAACGCTACGCGTTGTCGCTCGCCGAAGAAGACGAGGGCGAGGTCGGCCAGGTCCTCAAGCACCTGACGCCGTCGAAGACCTGGGTCGTGAACTTTGAGCCCCTCCGCGTCGAAGAACGGACCACGCGGCTGGCGACCTTTGACGGCGGCTTCGCCCCGCGCCTGCAGCTGCTGCAGGAGACGCTGCGGCCGTGCGCCGCGGTCGATCTGTCATCCCTGCCGAGCCACGAGTACGACTACAAGGTGCTGTCGGCGGGCTCCGCGGTCGGCTCGGGCGAGGCCGACCCCGCCGGCCGCCTCCGCAGCGTGCGCGGCGTGCAGGGCCGCGTGCTCCTGTTCTGCCGCAGCGTCGACGAGCGCGAGCGACTCAGAGAGATCTTCGCGCGCAAGGACGTCGACCTGCGCGAGGAGCGCGTCGAGCTGCTCGAAGGCGCGATCAGCAAGGGCTTTCGTATCCCGGACCTGAAGACCACTGCGCTGTCGAACGTGGAGTTCGCCGGCGTCGCGCAGCAAGCGCGCGTGCGCGAGCGCGCGGCGGTGCCGTCGCGCGCCATCCAGAGCTTCTTCGAGCTCGGGCCTGGCGACCTCGTCGTGCACGCGGTGCACGGGGTCGCGCGCTTCGAGGGCACCGAGCTGGTCCACCGCGGCGAGGGCACCGAGGAGCACCTGCGGCTCGTCTTCCAAGACGACGTCAAGCTGCTGGTCCCCGCCAGCAAGATCCACCTCGTCCAGAAGTACGTCGGCAGCGGCGGCAAGGCGCCGCTCGACAAGCTCGGCGGAAAGGGCTTCCAGAAGCGTAAGGAGCAGGTCACCGAGTCGCTGTTCGACCTCGCGGCGGAGCTGCTCGAGGTGCAGAGCAAGCGCCAGCTGACTAAGCGACCGCCGTATCCGCACGACCAGCTCGAGCGCGACTTCCTCGACAGCTTCCCGTTCCGTGACACGCAGGACCAGGCGCGCGCGTGGTCGGAGGTGCAAGGTGACCTCGAGAAGGACGCGCCGATGGAGCGGCTCTTGTGCGGCGACGTGGGCTTCGGCAAGACGGAGATCGCGCTGCGGACGGCCTTCCGCGTCGCGATCACCGGCCGACAGGTCGCGGTCCTCGCGCCGACCACCGTGCTCGCCGAGCAGCACTCTCGCACGTTCGCGGCGCGCTGCGAACCCTTCGGCCTGAACGTCGAGCTCTTGTCCCGCTACCGCTCGGCGAAGGACCGCCGCGAGGTCCAGCAGAAGCTCGCCGCCGGGCAGGTAGACGTCGTGATCGGCACGCACCAGCTGCTCGGCAAAGACGTCACCTTCCACGACCTCGGCCTCGTCGTCGTCGACGAAGAGCAGCGCTTCGGCGTGCGGCAGAAAGAGAAGCTGAAGCAGCTGCGGGCCGGCGTCGACGTGCTGACGCTGAGCGCGACGCCGATCCCGCGCACCTTGCACAGCTCGCTGCTCGGCATCCGCGGCAACAGCACGCTGGACAACCCGCCTCCGGGTCGCCAGGAGGTAGAGACGCGGGTGCTGTTCCGCGATGACAAGATCCTGCAAGACGCGCTGCACCGGGAGCTCGCGCGCGGCGGGCAGGTGTTTGTGCTGCACAATCGCATCGACGAGCTCGAGGTGCTCGCCAACCGGCTACGCGGCCTCGCGCCCGGCGCCAAAATCGCGATCGGTCACGGCCAGATGACCGAGGTGCAGGTTGAGAAGACCGTGCGCGCGTTCGTGCGCGGCGAGTTCGACGTGTTGGTCTCCACCACCATCGTCGAGAACGGCATCGACATCGCGCGCGCCAACACGATCTTGATCGACCGCGCAGATCACTTCGGGCTCGCCGAGCTGCACCAGCTCCGCGGCCGCGTCGGCCGCAGCAGCGAGAAGGCTTACTGCTATCTGCTGCTCGACCGGGACGCGCCGCCGAGCCAAGAGGCGAAGCAGCGGCTCAAGGCGCTGGAGGAGTTCTCTCACCTCGGCGCGGGCTTCGCCATCGCGATGAAGGACCTGGAGATCCGCGGCGCCGGCAACCTGCTCGGTCCACAGCAGTCCGGCCACATCGCGTCGGTCGGCTACGACATGTATTGCCAGCTGCTGCACGCGGCCGTTGAGTCCGCCAAGGTGGATCGTCGCGCCGTCGCGCAGGTGGTCGAGGTTGACGTCGACCTCCGGCTGCAGGCCTTCCTCCCAGAGACGTTCCTCAAAGATCCACGCCAACGCCTCGAGCTGTTGCGCGAGATGGACGAAGCCACCGACGACGAGCGGTTCGGGCAGCTCGACGCCGAGCTCCGCGATCGCTACGGCAAGCTCCCGAAACCGGTCGCGACGTTGCTCCGCCAGTTCCGCTTGAAGCACGCCCTGATGCAGCTAGAAGTCCATAGCGTGCAATGGGTTGAAGACGACCGACTGGTCGTGCGCCACGCTAGCGGGGTGCCGCTCGGAGGCAGCTGGCTCGATCATTTCGAGTCGGTGCGGCCTGTCGAAGCAGGTAAGACCCACTTGATGCTGCCGCGCCCGAAGCGCGGGAAGTGGACCGCGGACAAATTGTTGGACCTGCTGCTAAGGGCGACTTGCTAACTTCCGTTAAGTTTTTTTCCAGCAGAAGTTAACAGTCGATTCGGAGGGCCGCGTGAGGGGATGACGCATCCGGTACGTGGGTTCCCCGAAAAAGGATGGAAGACCCCGCGCGCCGTTACGTAGAAGGGTTTGCCCTTCTTCGCGGCCGACCCCCGCCGCGGATGCCCAACCGAACCGCCCATGCAGAGCCCCCGCTCGCTATTCGTCCCCGCCGTCCTGGCGACCTGGATGCTGTCCGCGCCGTGCTTGACCGCTCAAGAAGGCGGCGCCCAGGAGCAAGGCGCCCGTCCTGAGCGCGCGCGGCCTGAGTCCGCGCCGGCCCGCGCGGCCGCGCAAGATCCGCGCGGCGGCCGCCGCCGCTTCGGAGGCAGGCGCCGCGGCCTGACGGTGATCGAGGCCGGCGTCGTGCACCCGGTCAGCGGCCCCCCGATCGAGAACGGCGTCGTCGTGATCCGCGGCGAGCGCATCCTGGCGGTCGGTCAGCAGGGCGACCTGCAGCTCCCCGAGAACACCCAGGTCTTCCGCTTCCCCACCGGCCACGTCTACCCAGGCTTGATCGACGCGTCGACCGACGCGTTCACCGACGCAGGGCTGCGCGGAGACGGCGCCCTCAACGGCGGCAGCGAACTGTCGGAGGCCTTGGTGTGGACCGGCGATCGCGACGACATGCTCGTCCAGCACGGCATCACGACCGCGTATGTCAACGTCCGCACCGGCGCTCAGGTGCGCGGCCAGGGCGCCGTGGTCCGCCCCCGCGCGGACGGCTTCGAGCTCTGGGAGGACAAAGAGCAGGCCGCGCTGCAGCTGCGAATGGCTACAGGC
>JAYYEE010000175.1:0-17748 GCA_036160175.1 Planctomycetota bacterium | reverse complement strand
GGCGCTCCTGGAAGCTAGCCACGGCTTCCAACCACCGCTTGATGCCTGGGCCCTAGCGTGCATCGAAGGGCGCTTCTACGCGCATGCGAGCAGCCGAGGAGAACACACCAAGGACTTGGAGCGGCTCCCGGAGGCCCCTGACGGGGCGCTGATGCTCTTCGTCAACAAGCACTACGCGTTCCAGTTGAGCCACTCACCGCCGGCGGTCGACCAGAAGTTCGGCAAGCACACGACGGCGGCGGTTGAGGTGACGGCCTGGCCGCGCAGCGCGATCGGGCCTGGGCATTGCGCGTTTTTCTACCCCGAAAACGCCACGCGGGCCTACACCCGCAACCTACGAGCCTCATATGCAGGGCTCGACGCCGACCGCCCGCTGCCGGGCGCTCCACACCGGCGGCCCGGCCTAGGGAGCCGCCGCCTGTCGCCGTATCCGGGCCGCGACAACGAGCGCTGGCTGGTCTTTTAGCCGCGCAGGCCGACGAGGCTCAGAACGCCTGATTCAAGAAGTCGGCGATTAAGCCGCGGAAGCCAGCCGACTCAGATCGGATCGAACGCTTCAGCCGCATCGCGTCATCGATCGTGAGCCAGTTCCGCGTCAGCGCGTTCAGCGCCAGCACGCGAAGTTGGGGCAGCTCCGCCCGATCAAACAAGATCGCGCGGACAGGCTCTACGCACAGCTCGACGAGGTCCTGCTCGCTGCGTCGGTCCGCGGCGAAGCCAGTGATGGTCGGGATGAGGCGCGCGCGCAGCTCCCACGCCTCTTTCGGAAGCGCGAGGAACCGGCGGACGATGACCTGCTCGCTCCCGCGCAGGTTCAAGAAGAGCGTCGGCAGGTAGTTCCGCGTCGTCAGCGCGCGAGACTCACTCTCCGTGACGACCACCTCTGGGCCGGCGTACAGGTCAAACAACGCTTCTGCCGCCGCTGCGCTCCCGTTTTGCGCGATCGCCTGAACGAACGGTCGTCCTTGACCTGGAGGCGCTTTGCGGAACCGCGCCACCAAGACCTCGACCGCGCGCGGATCACCGCTCGCGCTGAGCTGGTTGATGATCCCCTGCATGCGTGTCCCGGTTGCCGTCGGCAACTCCTCCAACAGCACGGAGACCAGCTGACTACGGCCTCGCCGCGTCAGTTCACGCGTCGCCAGCGCCCTGATCTCCCACACCTCATCAGGCGAGGTCATCACCTCGTAGACGTCGGCGACGTCGTCGCCATCGATTTGCGTCAGGAGCTTTGCCACCTCTAGCCGGATCTCGGGACGGAGGTGCGTCGAAAGCCGCAGCAGCGGCTCTCTGAGCGCGCCCAGCGCCTCGCCGGCGTCGCCACCGAACGCGCAGTGGCGCACCGCCCACGAAACCGCGTCGAGGTTTTCCCCGTTCATGGCGTCTTGCAGCCACGCGGTCCCGGCGCCTTCGCCGTTGGCGTGCAACGCCCCCGCGATGATGGCCTTGAATTGATCCACTGAGGTCGCCCAAAGCGGCCGAAGGACTTCAGCAGCCTCCGCCGCCGGCAGCTTCACGGCCTCCTTGAGCACCTGCTCACGGACCCGGACCGGATACTCTGCCGTCATCACGCCACGCATGAGCCCGACGCGCTCTTCGGGGAGCCGCAGGCGGACCGCCCGCAGCCAAGCCTCACGTCCGCGGCCGCTCATTGCGGTGAAGTCGCCGTATAGCTGACGGAGCGTCTCGTCCGTGCCAGCGCTGCAGAGCGCAACATAAGCCGCTTGACGGACTCCGTCGCTCTTGTGCTGCACGGCGCGGCGCAGCGCAGAGTCAAACTCAGCGTTCCGCGTCTTCCCCATCGCCTCGACGCAATTACGGACGGCGTCACCGAGCGCGCGGCTACCCATCGCCCGGTCCATCACGTCGACCAGCGGGTCGACGACGTCCTCTGGCGCGCGCCAAAAGAACTCCGTCGCGAGCTTCCAGGACTCCCTGCTCGTGTTGCCTTGAAGGTTTTGAGAGACCCGCTGCAGAGCTTGGCGGCGCGTGCGCGAATACTCCAGCCCCATCATCGGCGGGTATTCGAGCTTCACGGGGAACGCCGGCTTAAACGGCGCCAGCTTATAGGGATTCGGCTGCGACCGAGGCACGCCTAGCCCGCCCTGCGCAGCCGCCGCGCCTGCCAGGCCAGGCAACGCCCAAACCAACAAGAGCGACGGACCCTGGAGCATAAAGTTCATCGAGATCGCCATCATCACCACCTAGTCCCTTCGACGCGGCGCGTCACCGAATCAGCGCGCAGCTTGGAGCAAGCCTTGCACATGCAGCAAGCGGCTCTCAGCGGTCCGGTAATCCAGCTGATTGCGGAGCAGTCGACCCCGCGCAGCGCGCAGCTCCTGATTTCGGCGCTGGACCTCGAAGGCCGTCGACGCGCCGACGCGCTGCTTCACCTGCTCCGTCTCCAGGTTCGTCGCCGCGAGCCGCACGGATTCCTCGGTCGCCGCGACGCTTTCGGTCAGGGTCTTGAGTCGCCGCAGGGCCTCGCGCACCTCCTTCTGGGCGTCTAAGGTGGCGCCATGTAGGCGGCGGCGTTGCCGCTCTACCTCGAGCGTCGCGCGACGGGCGCGAGAGCGCGCCGCGTGGTTGCCGATCGGCATCGCAAACTCGAGCCGCACCGACCAATCCGGGAACTGCTGCCGCGAAGCGTCGCGGAAGGCCTGCTCAAAGCTCCCTGAGCTCGCGAGCGCGCCCGTCGCCGGGTCGACCGTATCCGAGTCAACGCCGTCGGAAGAGTAGCTGCTGATCAGGTCTAGCTGGGGCAACACGTCGCGGTCGGCCTGCATCGCGGCGACCTCCGCCGCCGAGACCGAGCTCCGCAGGGCGCGGAGGTCCGGACGGTTCTGCACCGCGACCTCGACGAGCGCTTCGAAGCCCGGGAGGTCCGGAGCGGCTGCCGTCGCGATCGGAGAGATCGGACGCAGGTTGTAGCGCCACACGCTCGCGTCTCCGCCGTCGTAGAGCAGGCGCCGCAGGTCGTCTTCGCGGTCCCGAATCGCGTTTTCCGCGGTGATCAGCTCCTCGCGTCGTCGCGCGACCTCGGCCTCGTCGGCGACGCGGTCTCGCGGCGCAAGCTCTTCGACTCGGATCCGCTCTTGCGTGATCCGTAACTGCTCTCGGGCGACCAACAGCGCGCTCTCTACGACGCGCCAGTTCTCCCGCGCGAAGACCAACTCCCAGTATGCCTGGACGATCTGCAGGAGCGTGTCTTGCACGGTGCGGTCAAACTCGAAGTCCGCTTGCTGCATGCGGTATTGCGCCGAGCGCACGTCGCCGAGGTTGTAGTCCGTCCACGCTCCACGGAGCAGCGGCTGCCGAAATGAGGCCTGCCAGTTCGCGGTGAATTGGCGACTCGGGAAGAACCCGCCGCCGCCATCGCTCTCGAAGCGCGATGGTTGGAACGCCAAATCAAAGAGCCCGCCCGTGATGACGCGCTGCCGCCACCCTAGCTGCGCGTCGATCGTCTGCGAGGTGATCGACGGCTGGAAGCTGTTGAACTGTGGCCGCTGACTCTCAGCGAAGCCGCCTGCACCGTAAAACTCTGGCTGAAAGCCAGCCTCGGCGAAGACGAGGTCCAAGCGGGCCTGTTCTGGGAGGATCTGCGCCTCCTTGATGCCCACGTTCCAGCGACGCCCGCGCAGCAGCGCTTCTTCCAGCGTCAACTCCTTGATCGGCGCGCCCCGACGCTCCGCGTCCCGATCCACCGGGATTACCGCGGAAGACGCATCGACGACAGGCTCCTGCGCTGAGAGCAGCAGAGGAAACCCTGCCGCGATGACGCACCCCGCCAAGTGGCGGCGTGCACCTGCAACGACCGAACGCTGGTGCATAGCTGCAAACGAGTTAAGCGCTAGGCCGCAGGCGGCACCAACGAAAAGTCGTCAGCTCCCTCGCCGGCCTCTGGGAGCCTCACCCAGCATGTGCCGGGCGCTTGCGAAATTGGTCGCGAGGCAAAGGCAGAAGGCCGCCCGGTCCCGCACGCCATGGGGAGCGTCGAGCACCGAGAGCTGACGGAGCTCGCGCTGCATCCTGGTGTGGCCTCGGGAACCTGGGGCAAAGCTCCACGCCATCTGCTTGACCGTCGCATAGTCGGGGGCCAAGTGGGCCGGCTTCCACCGGCGCAGCGCCCAGGCCAACCGATCGCGCTCTCGCCCGCCATCATCCAAGAGGTCGGCGCAGCCATAAACCATCGCTGCGAGGACTTCTGGTCGATCCTGGCCAGTCGCGCGCTGCTCTCGGAGGCGACCGAGCACCAAGCGCCGGACCAAGGTGCATCGATATGCGTCGATGCCAAACGCTGGAAGCTGCGCGCAGAGGCGCCCTGCATCCCCGAGAACGCCAGGGGCGATCGCGCCTGCGAGCAGCGCGGGGCGGCGGCGCTGCCACGTGTCTCCTTGGGCGTCGAGCACGTCGCTCACGAGCCGCCGGCCATGCTCGACGAGCCGGCCAAGATGCTCCCCCGACACCGCCGTCACTTCCACCAGGCCGGCCAAGGCCGTCACCAGGTCTTCGCCATAGGCGCCGTCGAGCGCCGCGGCGAGTAGCTCTCCGCCGCGATGCAGCGCCTGCCGCCTGCCATCGACAGGCCCGGCGCCGATCAAGGCGCGAACGGTCCACGAGACCTCATCCAGCTCGGCGCCGCGCAGTGGCGTCCCAGGATTCTGCTCACGCTCCAAGAGCGATTGAGCGAGCCCGGCAGCGATGGCCTGCACGCGGCGATCCACCGCTGGCAACGTGCCAGCGCCCCGGAGCGCAGCTGCCCGGTTAGCGCTGCTAGCGCGCAGCTCGTGCCCGAGCCGCATCATCGTCACCGCGTTCGCAGGGTCGAGCCACTCGCTGAGATCCCCGCCGGCCACCTCCAGCCCGGCTGAAAACGCGTCGCGCAAGTGATCCCCGCCGTCCACGTCGAGGCGCCGCTGGATCCGCCGCACGTTCTCCTGCCACGCGACATCATCCGTCTCAAGGACCGGCTCAGGCGTTACTGACGCCACGCGCAAGGCGGCGCGCGGCTCGCTAGCGGCGCTGTCTACACGGGCAAACCCGAGCGGATCCGGCGCGCTGCGGGGTTCGGCGACAGCCACGTCCAACGCAGAAAGCGCCCAAAACGGAGCGGCAGCCGCAGCGGCGAACGCCGTGTGCAGACGCCAGCGCGGACCTCCCGCAGCGAAGTGGTGGCGTTGGAAGCGATCCGCCTGCGCTGCGACCGACTGCATCTTGCCGGCGAACACCGCGCTCGGCTCTACGCGAACGTCTCGAAGCTGCTCGACGAGATGGATGGTCTCGGCGAGCTCGAGCGCGCGAAGAGGGTCCCTCCCCACGTCGCCACGCGCCGCCGCGAGCTCTTCGTCGTCGCCCTGCTCAAGGACTAAGTCGATCGGAGCCCAAGGAGCTGCAACGGCGTCGTGGCCGCGCTCGGCGCGCGCGCGCCGCTCGGCCTCCCGGACGAGGTCCTCGATCCGATCATCGCCCCCGTCGCTGCCGTTAGAAGACTTGCTCAGCCCGCCCCTCCGCTGCGGCGCGCGCGCGTGGCAGCTTCGTCACTGGCGTCTGCGTTGGCGCCGCCGAGCATGCCCTTCAGCGCGATCACCGCGTTGTGCATGCGCGACTTGACCGTGCCAACCGGGATGTCTAGCAGCTCGCTGATCTCGCTGTACGGCCGCTCTTGATAGACCGCCAATTAGAAGACCAAGCGGTGTGGCTCCGTCAGGCGACCGAGCGCACGACGCCAATCAGCGCGCTGTTCGCTGTCGATCAGTTGGTCGGTCGGCGCGGCCTCGTCGCTCGCAAATTGCTGCGGCGCGGCGTCGCCGTCTGGATGGACGACCTGGTCGTAGGAGTACATCCGAGGCCGCGGGCGCAGGGCGCGGTAGTGGTCGATCCAGAGGTTGGTGGCAACGCGGTACACAAAGGTCGACATGCGCCCCTGCGGCCGGTAGCGCTTGCTGCCCATGATCAGCTTGATGAAGAGCTCTTGGACGAGGTCTTCGGCGCGATCACGATCCCAGCACAGCCGATAGAAGAACTGCAGCATGCGGTCGCGGTAGCTGTCGACCAGCGCGCGGAACGCAGCGGGGTCCCCGTCCCAGTATTGCGCCAGCAAATCCGGCTCGTTCCGGTCGCTGCGCCACGGTCGGTTTCGGGGCTTGGTGCTCATGGGATCCTCTAGCACGAACGCACACGCGCCGCAGCGGTTCACTCCGCCTCAACGATCCTGCGCCATTCTGACAGCCACGGGAAGCGCTCCGGAGACCCGACGCGCACCCGGACCGCCCTGCCCCCGCACGCGCGATGTGCGAGCGACAGCCATAATACATCTTCTGGGAGCAGGTTATGGATTCTATCAGCCCACTCGACGCAGGTTACCTTCCGCGCGTCGAGCAAATACTCCAGCCCGCCGTCGGCCAGGAAAGACTCCAACTTTTCGGGCAGATACGCGTCGGCATGGATCAGCGGGAGCCTCCCTCCGTGTTCGACCACGAGCAGGTAGGTCGGGCTGCTGACTCCCTCTGGGTCGTCGAGGCCCAGCCCGGCGGCGATCCCCCGCACGAGCGTCGTCTTACCAGCCCCCATCGGCCCGGTCAGACCGATCACTTGGCCAGGCTGGAGGTGCTGGCCGATGACCACGCCGAGCCGCTCGGTCGCGCGAGGCTCGGCCCCTAGCTCGAGAGCCCAAACATGCCGCGTCATCGGCCCACCTCGTGCTGGTATCCGTCCACGGCGACCCTCAACATGCGGCCGCCTGCGCGCAGCGTGATGCCAGGCTCCGCGACGACCCGACCGATAGGGCGGCGCGCCCGCGCGGTGAGCGGGCCTCCATGATCAAGTCTCCCGCCGCGGCGGACGCCGAACAACAAGCAGTAATCTTCACCGTCATGCAGCGCCCTGCGCAGCGCCGCCGCGCGGTCTCCACCAGCCAGCCGCCGCGCGGCGGCACGGATCGGGATCGCGGGCGCGTCGAGCAACGCGCCGAGGCCGCCGCTCGCCTGCAGCATCGTCTCGAGGTCGATCGCGAGCCCATCGCTGACGTCCATCGCCGCACGCACGGCGTCCTGTTCCGCCAACCACGCGCCTTCACGAAGCGCCGGGCGAAACCGCAGATGGTGGCCGTCGATCGCGCCGCCGACCGAGCCCGTGACGTGCAACGTGTCCCCGACCTGGAGGAGGTTGCGCCGCAGCGGCTGCTTTGGCGCAAACCCGAACGCTGAAATGTGCACCGACAACGGCCCGTCCGACACCGCGACGTCGCCGCCTATGACCGCCGCGGACGCCGCTGCCGACGCGCCGCGGACGCCGCGGAGCAGCTCCCAGAGATCTGCAGAGCTCATCGAACGCGGAAGCACGACGGAGCACAGCAGCCAGCGAGGCTTCGCGCCCATCGCCGCGAGGTCGCTCAGGTTGCGGTTGACGGCCGTGCGGCCGACGTGGCGCAGCGGGGCCGAAGCTTCGAAGTGGACCCCGCTGATGACCGGGTCGCAGCACAGCGCGACGTCTCCCCCGGTTGGGCGCACGACGGCGGCGTCGTCGCCGATCGGCACGACGAGGCCCGGCTGCCTGCAAAAGAACGACCGCAGCCGCCCCGTCAACTCGCGTTCCTGCATGCCGTCAGCGCCCTCGACTGGCGCCCTCTGGCGCGAACACGACCACAATGGTGCCCACGACGTCTTCGATCGGGAGCGGGCCGAAGACCCGGCTGTCGCCCCAGGTCGACGCCGCGCTCGGGTTGCGTATGCGGACCGACTCCGCTGCCAGCGCCTCGACGCGCGACACCAACTCGCCGTGTGGCGTCTCGATGAAGACATCGCTGCCGACCCGCATGCCCGTGCACCAGCGATCGACCACCACCCAGGACCCTCCGGGCACAGCGTCGATCGTGTTCATCCCGACCGGGACCCAGCGGGTGTCGTACTTGATCAAGAACACGGTGAGGGCGCCGAGCGCGAACACGGCGGTCGCGCGGCGCGCGAGGCGCGCCAAGCGTTGCGGCAGCAGCTGGCGCGCTGGGCCGGCGCCAGGCTGCTCACCATCGCCATCCATCGACGACCCCTCGGACATGTCGCCAGCATCACGTCGACGAGGCGAACGGTCCAGCCCTCTGTTAGGGCAAGGCGTCCAGCAGCAGCCGGCACGCCTCTGCTGGGTCGGCGCTGTCCAACACCCCGCTCATCGCCGCCAGGCCCTGAGGTCGCTCGCTGGGCGCCAACGCGCGGAGGTCGGCGGAGACCGCGGGCGTTACGCCGCCGAGCCATATGACCGGCAAGCTCGCGCCAGCGGTGAGCGACGCGGCCCTCGCCACTCCTAACGGCTGGGCCCCTGGCTTGCAGTCTGTGGGCCACACAGGAGACAACAGTGCGAAGTCGCACCCCGCGCGCGCCGCCGCCGCCAGCTCAGCGTCGTCATGCGCCGAGAAACCGAGCAGCCGCCCCGAACCTAGCGCCCGGCGCGCCGCATCCGGCGGCAAGGAGCGGTGCCCGACTTGGGCGCCGTCCGCCCCGCCTGCCCGGGCTAGGTCCAGGCGATCATTGACCAAGAGCAGCCCCTCGTGGTCTTTGACGACTGGACGGAGCGCCGCGCACGCGTCCCAGAGCTGCCTACCGCTCCACCCAGGCTCGCGGACCTGCACACACCGGCAGCCGCCGGCGAACGCTTCGCGAACCGCGGTGCGCAGTCGCGGGAGGTCGCCCGCGCCGTCGGTGATCATGATCAGGCGGAGGCGGTCGTCGAAGCTCACGCCGGGATCCTAACCCGTGGCGCGCCGCGACTCGATCGACCTGTGCTCAGATCCGCTTCTCGTAGATGGGGCCCTTCTCGAAGTACTCGTTCTCAGCGCCGACCTTGTCCATGTCATAGCGCCGCCCCTCGAGGATCATTCGACTGGCGATGATGCCCATCTCCAGGCTGTGGTCCTGGTTGGTGTAGCGGAAGCGCCCCGGCCGACCGACGTAGATCAAGTTCTCTAGCGTGTCCAAATACCCGCGAACCTCTTCGACGTGCTCCTTGTAGCCCGCGTCGTAGACCGGGTAGACGTGGCTCCGCTTCCAAAGGTAGCTGTTGCGGATCTCTTCTCGGCTAAAGAAGCCCCACTGCTCGAAGTACGGCATCACCAAGTCGAGGATCTCCTCCTTCGACATCGACCACAGCTCGTCCGTCTCGAACGCGAAGAACTCGATGAAGAACGAGGTCTTCCCCTCGGGACACATGTCCTTGCTAAAATTCTTCATCTCGGACGTCCGGCCAAACGGGATGTCCTTCTGTGGGAAGTAGATCCAGTTGTCCGCCGTGACCTGCTCCTTATCGAGCGTCAGGAACAAATACACCTGGCTCCGCCACCTCAGGGACGCGGCGGCGTCGAGCACTGACTGCGGAGGCTTCGGATCGAGCAGGCCCAAGAAGGCGGTGAGCGGAACGGACTCGACGACGTTGGTCGGCCGCACGGTCCGGACGCCATCCTCGGTCTCGATGTCTACCTCCGTCACCCGCTTGCCGTCATGCCGAACGCTGATCGGGCGGCTCAAGGTGTGGATGTCCGTGCCCTGCGAACGCAGGCGGTCACCGATCGCTTCGTAGATCCGGCCTGTGCCGAACTGCGGGTAATAGAACTCGTCGACGAGCGACTTCGGCCCCTTCTTGCCGCCCAACCCGATCGCGTTGCGCAGCACGCTGAGCAAGTTGAGGCCGCTAATGCGCTGCTTCGCCCAGTCCGGGTGGATCTCAGCGCACGGGATGCCCCAGATCTTCTCGCTGTAGTTAATCATCGAGAACTCAGCGAGCGCGCGCCCGAAATTGGCGACTACGTAGTCCTCAAATGTTTTGAGCGGCTTCCCTAAGACGTCGTAACGGATCCGCGCGATGAAGTAGTCGAGCCCGATCCGCGCGCTCTTCCAAAACCCTAAGTTGCGGACGACCTGCCCGAAGTTAACGGGGTAATTGTAGTACTTGCCGTCGACGAACTGCCTCGTCAACCTCGGCACGCGGCGCCACTCCTCCGCGAGCAGGTCCTCGATGAAGTCGTATAGATACTGATTCTTTGAGAAGAACCGGTGCGGCCCGATGTCGGTCAGGAAGACGTCATCACCTTCGCGGATCGTCAGCGTCTTGGCTAGGCCACCGATTTGCTCGTCGCGCTCGATGACGGTGCACTGGCGCCCCTCTCGCGCGAGCTCCATCGCGCACGCCAACCCCGCGGGACCCGCGCCGAGCACGAGCGTCTCAGGAGTTTCGTTCATCTTGGCTGCGGTCATTACGGCGGCGAAAGGGCTACGAACTCATACCACCATCGGCAACGGGCGCTCCGAAAATCCAAAGCGCCGGATTTAGCGGGCCGTGTCATGGGCCGCACAGCGCCGCCGCCAATCACGCCTCGCGCGCCCAATCCTCCAGGCTGTAGAGCACATTCTGCGGGATCGGCGCGCGCGCGCGATCGGTTAGCTCCTGAATGATCTGCGATCCGGTGAGACCGTCCTCGACGCCGGCGAGCACGCTCGCGCGGTCCACCGTGAACTGGTGCACATGGTCGCTCTTCGTCCGATTGGCGAAACGATCGAAGAGGTGCAGGACGTCATGCTCGTCGTCGCCCGGGAACACCAAGATCTCGAAGTCCGGCTGAACGATGATCGAGCAGCGCGTGCCGCCGACCTTCGTGGCTGGCTCAGCCTCCAAGAGATCTGCCCCCAGTCGCGAGAGGCGCAGCGCGCTAACTCGGCCACCGTGCATGCCTAAGTCAACGATCCCGAGCGGGAACAGCCGCTTCTTGATCCAGACGAGCAAGTTCCACGACATCTGCTGCAGAGACTCGCTCGGCGTGTACGCCCCGCCCTGGAAGCGCGCTGCGAAGAAGTCTTCGGCGGCCTGCGTGTCGAGCTGCGAGAGGTAGACGTTCCGCGTCAGAAACGGAAGCACCGCGATGTCTTGCCACGCGAGCGGCTCAGCGCGGCGCAAGAGACGGAGCAGGACACGCCGCATGCGCGTGTGGTGGAACGCCTCGCCAGTCAGGTTGCGCTCCTCCACGAAGTGGCCGAGCAAGAGCTTCAACTGATCGGTCAAGCTCGCGCGCTCGAACTGCAGGCCAGTCGGCGTCGGTCCGAGTGCACGCTCTCCTCGACGATCCACGAGGCGCCGCTGAAGACAGAAGCGGTAGATCACCTCGAGGACGTTGTCCGACGACAAGAACCCGCCGGGTATAGACAGGAGCGCCGCGGCGATGCGCTTGGCCGACGCCTTGAACAGCTCCCCCTCCGCCGTGAACAGGACCTTGCTTTGCTGCAGTTCTCTTAAGAACCGCGAGACGTTGCTCGCCAGATCGCTCTTCGCCGAGAGCTCGAGGTCAACGGCCGGCGGAGCGTCGACGCTCCGCTTTCGTAGCGCCCACAGCGCCACCTCGTGGAAGACCACGACGCCGTCCTCGCAGGGCTGGACGCCGACGCGCGCGAGGTCAAGGTTCGCTGTTGTGCCCAACATCGACTCTTCCAGGCTCTTGCCCAGCAGCTCGAAGTCTGGCGTCGGCGTGGCGTCGACCTCTCCGACGAGCTCTTTGTAGCTGGCCACGCCACCGTGCGTGTGTAGCGCCGCGTCTACCAGCGCTCGCACGTGCGCCGGCAGCTTGTCGAGGCGCTGCTGCATCGCCGCCTCCAGCGTGTACAGCTTGTAGATCTTCCGCGCGTGATCCGCCGCCTTCTGCTCTTTCTCTTGCTGGCTCCCCTTGTCCTTCTTGTGTTTTTGGAAGTGGCGCGCTTCCAGGAAACCCTGCAAGGTGAGCGTGTCAGGGAGTTGGCGCTGTCGGCGCTCACGGTAGCCACGGATGCACTCCACGAGTTCGCTCGGCGCGGCCCACGCAGGGCTGTCATACTCTGCCCACCGCTTGTCTTTGACGGGCCACAAGAACGCCTCGCGGTGAAGCGCGGCCAGCGACGCCTCAAGGTCAAAGCGGCTCTTAAAGTTGTCGCCGAAGTCGGTGAACAACGACTGCACGGTCCGGACTGCGCCGTCCGCGTCGAAGAAGACCTCCAGGAGGTCCTGGAGCTTCCGATGCAACGCGCCGACGCGCTGAAGCACCAAGCCTTCGTCCTCCATCGCCGCGCTGGCGCGGCCCAGGACCGGCTTGCCTGCGCGGGAGTAGAGTTTTTTATCGTCTTGGTCGCCACACCACCGACGCAGGCACTCTAGGAGCGCCTCGTCGTCGCTGCCCCGCAAGAGCACGCGCAGGCTTAGCCGCGTCACTGCGAGACCTCCTGCCCAGACTCGCCTGGCAGCGCGCAGCTCGTGGAGATCTCATATGCGTAGCCCTGCTCGGTCAGGAACAGCTGTCGCTTCGCCGCGAACTCTTGCTCACGCGTCGACTCGCTCACGATCGTGTAGAAGGTCGCATCGCCTCCGTCCGGCTTGGGTCGCAACACGCGCCCGAGTCGCTGCGCCTCCTCCTGCCGACTGCCGAAGGTGCCGCTCACTTGGATCGCGACGTTGGCGTCTGGGATGTCCACGGCGAAGTTGCCGACCTTGCTGACGATCAGGCGCGGCACCTCACCGCTGCGGAAGGCCGCATAGAGTCGATCGCGCTCGGCGGTATTGGTCTGCCCCGTGATCAAGGGCATATCGAAGAGCGCTGACAGCGTCCGCAGTTGATCAAGGTACTGCCCGATGACGAGCACACGGTCGCTGCGATGTCGGCGGAGCAGCTGGCTGACCACGTCGTTCTTGCGCTCGTTGTCCGAGGCGATCCGGATCTGGTTGCGGGCCGTCGCGGCCTCGTAACGCTGGCGCCGCTCGTCGCTGAGCGGCACGCGCACCTCGTGGCACCGCGCGGTCGCCAAGAAGCCAGCACGCTCTAGCTGCTTCCACGGGAGCTCGTATCTCTTAGGCCCAATCAAGGAGAAGACCTCGTCTTGCCGACCATCTTCGCGGACGAGCGTCGCCGTCAAGCCCAGCCGCCGCCGCGCCTGAATGCCGGCGGTCGCCCGGAAGACGGGGGCTGGGAGCAAGTGGACCTCGTCGTAGACGATCAGTCCGAAGCCGCCCCTGTCGAACAACCCTAGGTGCGTGAACCCGTCGAGCCGGCCGCGGCGGTGCGTCAGGATCTGATAGGTAGCGACCGTGACGGGGCGGATTTGCTTGTTCTCGCCGGTGTATTCGCCGACCTGCACCTCCGTGAGGCTGGTCTTGTCCAGGATCTCGCGCACCCACTGACGGACCGCGACCGTGTTGGTTGTCAGCACGAGCGTGTTGGTCTGCAGCAGGTGCATCGCGCCGATGCCAACAACCGTCTTTCCCGCGCCGCAGGGGAGCACCACGACGCCGCAGCCGCCCACATCTGCGCCGCCCATGTGGAACGCGTCTGCCGCGTCACGCTGGTAGCCGCGCAAGGCAAAGCCGGCGCCGTCGCCGAGCTCGAAGGCGAGGTTCGAGCCGGCCTGGTAGCCACCGCGGTCGTCGACCGGGTATCCGAGCCGGACAAGCGCCTGCTTGACCGCGCCGCGATGCGCTGCCTCGATGATGACACGTCCGCGACGCTCCACACTGATAATCTCGGCGAGCGAAGGATGGTCTGCCAGCTCCGACAGGAGCTCAGCGTCCGCGCTGCGGAGCTTCATGCGGCCATCGTTGAGGCGCTCAAGGCGGAGCAGGCCGTATCGCCGGAACCACTCAGCGATCCGATCCGTCACCTCGCTCGCGATCGGGAAGCGCGAGTTTTCGGTGAGCCAGTCCAGGACCTCGTGCGAGGACGCGCCCAAAGCGGCAGCGTTCCAAACGCTGATCGGGGTGATGCGATAGAAGTGCACATACTCTGGCGACTTCTCGAGCTCTGCGAAGGTCGCGAGCCGCGCCCGCGCCGCTTCGTACTGCGGATGCTGCGTCTCCAGGAGCACAGCGCCGTCCGCCTGAACGATCAGTGGCGGCTCGCTCATACGTCCTCCTCCTTCGCGCCCGCTGCGCGCCGCCGACGTGCGGGCGTCGCTGCATGCCCGGCGCCGGCGCGCTGCGCGCGCGCCGCGAAGTGCTCTTTTAGGAAGCGTCCCGTGTGGCTCGCGCGGACCTTGCTGATTGCGCGTGGCGACCCCGTCGCCATCACGCGCCCGCCGTCTTGACCAGCTTCTGGGCCCATCTCGATGACGTGGTCGGCGCCCGCGATCACGTCGAGGTGGTGCTCGATGCACAAGACCGTGTCGCCGCGCTCAAGCAGCCGGCGCAGCACCTTCATAAGCTTCTGGACGTCGTCGGCGTGCAGCCCGGTCGTCGGCTCATCGAGCACGTAGACCGTGTGCGCGCTCGGGCGACGCTGGAGCTCAGCGCATAGCTTGATGCGCTGCGCTTCGCCGCCCGAGAAGGTGTTCGCAGGCTGACCGAGCGTCAAATAACCAAGGCCGACGTCGTGCAGCAGCTGCAGCGGCCGGACGACCTTCTTGTGGTTGCCGAAGAAGTCGAGCGCCTCGTCGACGTCCATCGCCAACACGTCCGCGATGCTCTTGCCACGGTATTGCACCGAGAGCGTCTCCTGGTTGTAGCGCCGGCCTCGGCACACTTCGCACGTCACCCAGACGTCGGCCAGGAAGTGCATTTCGACCTGGATTTGCCCCTTGCCCTCACAATTGGCGCAGCGACCAGACGCGACGTGGTAGCTGAAGCGGCCCGGGCCGAACCCCTTCTGTCGAGCGAGCGGCGTCGCCGCGAAGAGCTCACGGATCGGGCCAAAGGCCTTGGTGTAGGTCGCCGGGTTGCTCGACGGCGACGCGCCGATCGGGCTCTGATCCACCACGACCAGTTGAAGGTGCCGCTCTTCTTCGTCCTCCCATCGCACCGACGCGGATCCCGCCCGGAGCGCCGGCACGAGCCCGTCCAGGACGAGCGAGGACTTGCCGGATCCGCTCACCCCAGTCACCGCCGTGAAGACGCCGAGCGGCACGTCCACGTCCACGGCTTGGAGGTTGTGCACCTGCATGCCCCGGAGCTCACAGTGTCCGACGGGCGCGCGAACCGGGGCGTCGTCTACGATCGGCATCGTCCCGCTCAGCCACTGCCCCGTCAGCGTGTCGCTGGCGGCGACTGCGTCAGGCGTTCCGCTCGCGACGATCTCGCCGCCGCGAATCCCCGCGCCAGGCCCGACGTCGATCACGTGATCAGCCGCGCGAACCATGACCTCATCGTGTTCGACCGCGAGGACCGTATTGCCGAGGTCGCGCAGGTCGAGCAGCGTCTTCAGGAGTCGCTCCGTGTCACGCGGGTGCAACCCGACCGTCGGCTCATCAAGGACGTAGAGGACCCCCACGAGCTGGTTCCCGAGCTGCGTCGCCAACCGGATGCGCTGCGCCTCCCCGCCAGAGAGCGTCGCAGCAGAGCGATCGAGTGAGAGGTAGCCGAGGCCCGTCTCCTTGAGGAAGTTGAGGCGGTTGCGGACTTCACGCAGCACGTCTGCGGCGACCTTTTTGTCCGCGCGTCCGAGCCGCAATGAGGCGACCCTTTCGATGGCGTCATCCACGCTCATCGCGAGCAGCTCCGGCATTCGCACGTCGCCGACCCGGACGTTCCGCGGCCCTGGCTGCAACCGCTCGCCCGCGCAGTCGGCGCATGGCTCACTGCGCATGACCGCGCCGAGCCGGTCTTCCACGCCCTCCTTGGCCTCTTCGCGACCGTGGAACCAGTCTTCCACCTGCCGCGCGAGACCCTTCCACGCTACAGACATGCGCCACTCCCGGGCCCGACCACCAGACCGCTTCTGGAAGACGACCTCAAAGCGCTCGTCGCCTGCGCCTCGCAGCAGGACGTGGCGCGCTTCGGCTGGGAGATCGCACCAAGGAAGCGACAGGTCAAAGCCAAAGCGCTCGGCCACGACGGAGGCGACCTCATGGTAGTAGCCGTCCGAACCGGCCAAGAACGTGAAGTGCCCGCCTCTGTGCTTGATGGCGCCGTCAAACGTCGGCCGCTCAGGATGATTCACTAGCAGGTCTTCTGGGCACACGACCACGCGCCCTAGCCCGAGGCAACGGTTGCAGGCCCCGCTGTGATGGTTGAACGAGAACCACCGCGGGTGCGGCGCGTCTGGCGCGGCGTACCCGCAATGCTCACATGTCGGCTCGGCAGGGAGCCACACCCGCGTCGGGGTGCCGGTCTTCGGCGCCACGTGAACGACCGCGACTGCCGCGCCGCCATAATCTGCCGTCGACGCGTGCGCCTGCTCGAGCGCGTCCACCAGGCGCGCGCGGTCTTTTAGCTGCGTGCGATCGACGACGAGGTCCAAGCTCGTCAGCTTGCGGCGTCCCCACGGCTCGTCGAGGCGGCGCTCATCGCCGTTGACCAGCGCCCGAACAAAGCCGCTCGCGCGCCAGTCGCTCCGCAGCGCCTCGAGCCACCGCGTGAGCTCCCGCCCCTTGAGCGCCGGCAGCGCGACGGGAGCGAGGACGTAGGCACGCTCGCCGCCGAAGGACTTCAAGACGCGCTTGGCCGCCTGGCTCGGCGACCACCCCTCCAACGCCTGACCGTGAACTGGGCAGTGGTGCCGCCCGATCCGCGCGTAGAGCAGCCGCAGGTAATCATGGATCTCGGTCGTCGTCGCTACGGTTGACCGCGGACTGCGCCCAGTCCGCTTCTGGTCGATCGCGATCGCAGGCCCCAGGCCATCGAGCTTGTCGACAGGCGCCTGGTCCATGCGTCCAAGGAACCTGCGGGCATACGTCGACATGCTCTCGAGGAACCGTCGCTGCCCTTCTTGGAAGATCGTGTCGAAGGCGAGGCTCGACTTACCCGATCCAGAAGGGCCCGTCACGACCGTGAACTCCCCCAGCGGGACCTCGCAGTCGACGCCTTTCAAGTTGTGGGTTCGGGCGCCGCGCACGGCGATCGCCCCGGGCGCGATCGCCCGTGGCGCTGGCGGCGCCGCTGCGCGCCTTTGTTTGCCCCGGCGGCGCTTTCCGCCCAGGCCCAACGCGCGCAGCGCCTCGCCGGTGTGTGAGCCTGAAACTGCAGCGACGTCCTCTGGCGTCCCCTCCGCCACCAAGCGGCCACCGCCGACGCCGCCTTCTGGCCCAAGATCGATCAGCCAGTCGGCCGCGCGCACGACGTCGAGGTTGTGCTCGATCACGACCACGCTGTTGCCAGCGTCGACCAGGCGTTGCAGCGCGTCGAGCAACCTAGAGACGTCCTGGAAGTGCAGCCCGGTCGTGGGCTCATCGAGGATGTAGAGCGTCTTGCCTGTAGCGGGACGCTGCAGCTCCGTCGCTAGCTTGACCCGCTGCGCCTCGCCCCCGGATAGCGTCGTCGACGGCTGACCGAGCCGCAGATATCCGAGCCCGACGTCCATCAGCGCGGTCAGGCCGCGCGAGATCTTCGGGAGGTCAGCGAAGAACTCCGCCGCTTGCTCCACGGTCATGTCGAGGACCTCAAAGACGTTCTTCCCCTTGAAGCGAATCTCGAGTGTGTCTGCGTGGAAGCGAGCGCCGGCGCACTCCTCACAAACGACCTCGACCGGCGCGAGGAAGTTCATCTCGAGCGTCTTCACGCCGGCCCCCTGGCATGCCTCACAGCGACCGCCGGCGACGTTGAACGAGAACCTCCCCTTCTTGTATTCGCGCAGCCGAGACTCGGGGAGCATCGCGAAGAGATCCCGGATGTGGGTCCAAACGTCCGTGTACGTTGCCGGGTTGCTGCGCGGCGTCCTCCCGATCGGCTTCTGGTTGATCTCGACGAGCTTGTCCAGCTGGTCAATTCCTCGCACGTCGTCACAGTGAGCTGGCGCTAGGCCCTTGGCCGCCAAGCGATCCTTCACCG
>JAYYEE010000174.1:0-3941 GCA_036160175.1 Planctomycetota bacterium | reverse complement strand
CGCGCGCGACCCCGCGCGCGAGCTCCTCGAGCTCATGGAGCTCAACACCCGCCGACCAGAGGTGTTCCCCAAGCTGTTCTTCGTCTTCGGCGATATGTCGGACATGCAGAGCCAGATCGGCAACCTGTCGCCCCAGATGGTGTTCGTCGAAGGGGCCTGCGGCCCGAACTGGGTCGCGCCGCGCAGCGAAGTGACGCGCCACGAGACGATGCTCCGCTTCTTCGGAGACCAAGGGCAAGTCCGCTTCGAGCTCGACCTCGAGGCCAAAGTGCGCCAAGGCCGCTGACGAGCGCAACTCTGCAGCGCGGATCAGCTAGAGTGATCAGCGCGTGGTGGCGACCGCCCCATGCTCCCGCTGCGATGCTCGCGACCATCCTGTCCATCACCCTCTCCGGCGCCGGGCCCGCCGCCGCCGGGCCCGGCGCTGACGCAGCGCCCGTTGCGGTCAAGGCCGAGCCCAACCCGCTCAAAGCGCTCGACGCGTGGCTCAAGCTCTACCGCAAGGGCAAGATCGACTACCGCAGCCCCGCGCCGCTCGGCAAGAAGTCGATCGCGCTGAAGTACAAGGTCCGCAAGCCGAACGACCTCGGCAACCCGACGTGGTCAGGCGACCTCGAGCTGATCCTCAAGATGCTCGCCGGCCAGAACGACGCGGCGGCCGCGCGCGCGATCGCCGAGGTCGCCTCGGTAGGCCTCAACCCTAGGGGGAAATACAGCTACGCCATGGCGCCCTACAGCGTTCGGTCTGCAGCCCTCGACGCGCTCGAGAAGCTCAGCAGCAAAGACGCGAAGGACACGCTGGCCGCTGGCGCCCGCGGCGAGTGGAAGGTCCGCAAAGACGCTGCCGAGCTGCGGGCCGCCGCCTTGCTGGGGCTCGGCCGGGTCGGCGACCCGGCCTACGCCGGCGTGATCAAGAACGCGCTGCAGACGGACGACGTCGTGACGCGTCTGCACGCCGTCATGGCGCTCGCCCACATCGGCGACACCGACTCGCAGCGAGCGCTCATCGGCGTGCTCGAAGCCGAGTCCGACGACGCCGTCTTGGTCACGGCGGCGAAGTCGCTGCGCTCGATCTACGCTGAGCACGTCAAGAAAGAGGAGGATAAGCGTGACCGCGCCAAGAGCCGCGGCGACGCGCCCGTCGACGGCGCAGAGAAGCCGCTGCCGCCGCCTCCCACCGCGCGCCTCGCGGTGCGCGCGGCCGTCGCGGCGCTCGGCCGCACGACCTGGCGCGCCGACATGGTCCTCGTGCGGTTGCTCGACGACTTCCGCAGCGTCGAAGCCATCCCCGCGCTGGTCAGCGTGCTCGAGCGGTTCCGCGACCACCCCGAGGAGGTCGCGAGCGGGAAGCTCTCAGGGCTGCTTCAGTTCCGCGCGCATGAGCTGCTCGTCAGCATGACCGGCGCCGTGTTCTCTGCTGACGACCCAGACAGTTGGCGCAAGCTCTGGGATAAGGAGCAGGACCAGCTCGCCGCCATCGCCGCCAAGCCCAGCCCCACAGAGAGCAAGAAGCCTGGATCCGGGACGTCCGCGCAGGGCTTCGTCGGCATCCCCGTCGAGGGCACGCGCGTCGTATTCATCCTCGACCTCTCGGGCAGCATGGAGTGGCCGATGGCCGTCGGCGGCGAAGAGCTGCGCCGCCTCGACTACGCCAAGCGCGAGCTGCTTAAGGCAGTCGACGGGCTCTCGCCCAACTCCATGTTCAACCTCGTCACCTTCAACGGCGACGACGAGGCCGAGGCGTGGAAGAAGGAGCTGGTCACCGCCGATAAGCGCAACAAGGCGCGGTTCGAGAAGTTCGTCGAGAAGCTCCGCCCGCTGGGCGGCACCAACCTCTGGAGCGGCATGGAGAAGGCGCTCGGCATCAAGACGCTCGTCTACGGCAACCACTACGAGACGACGGTCGACGAGATCTTCCTGCTCTCGGACGGCGCCCCCTCGGTCGGCGACGTCATCGACCCGGTCGAGATCCTCCGCCTCACCAACGAGGTGAACCGCTTCAAAGAAGTCCGAATCAACACGGTGTTCATCAGCTCGCGCACGCCCCCTGAGGTGACGGCAGCGCAGGCGAACATGAGCCTGTCGCCCAAGGAGCTGATGCGCCGCATGGCGCGCGAGAACGGCGGCAAGTTCCGCGACGTCTGAGCCGCGCGCGTCGTCTAGGTCAGGCCTTCCTGCGGCTTGACCTGCGACGCATCATCGGGGCAGTCACCGCGACCAGCAGCCCGAAGGACACCAGCGCCCACGCGGTGCTCTCGCTCGCGCGGAGCGCCTCGTCGGGGACCTCGGCGACGACCATCGCCACGCGCGTCTCGTCATCCTGAAACAGGAACGTGGCCTCGCCGACCGCACGCCACAGGACGAAGGTCCGGTCGACCTCGTCGCGCATGTAGCGCGCCAACGCGACCTCCGCGTGGAGGAACATCCCGGCGCCGAGCATCACGCCGCCGAGCGTCGCCAACAACCACCGGAGGAACCCCGCCACCTCAGCCCTGCCTCCGGGCAGCCGCGCCCCGGCGTGCTCCGCCGATCGAGTCCAAGCCATAGCGCCCGCGCATATCAGATCCATCGGCCGACGCCCTCAGGACCTGGAGCCAAACAGTGCCCGCAGAAAGTCCGCGCGCACGCCCCCCGCGCTCTTAGGATGCGGCCATGCTGCTGTTCGCCGACGCTCCGACCTGGGCCAGCGACTACCCGATCGTCGCCGTGTTGATCGGCCTCGTCGGCCTCGTCGGCGGAGCCGAGCTGCTCGTCCGCGGGGCGGTCTGGATCGCGCTGACGCTCGGGATGAGCCAGATGGCCGTGGGCCTGACCCTGGTCTCCATCGGCACGTCGCTGCCAGAGCTCCTGGTGACGTTGACCGCCGCCGACGACCACGCCGACCTCGCGATGGGCAACGTCATGGGCAGCAACGTCGCGAACATCTTGCTCATCGTCGGCGTCACAGCGTCGATCCGAGCGATCCGCCTGCACGTCCGATGGTTCGAGCTCGGCTTCCTGATGCTGCTCACCGCGGTGCTCTGCCTGCCGTTCTTCGGCGCGCACCTAGTCCGCTGGCAGTCCGCCGTCATGCTGACGATCCTGGTCGTCTTCGTCGGCCAGCTGCTCGCGCGCGAGCGGCGCGAGCGGCGCGCAGACGACGCGAACGACGACCAGCGGCGCGCGACGCCGCGGGGCTGGCTCATCCACTCGCTGATGCTGAGCGGCGGCTTCATCCTGCTCGCCTACTCCGCCGCCTGGCTCGTCGAGGGCGCCGCCGAGGTCGCCAAGCAGTGTGGCATGAGCCCGAACGTCATCGGCCTCACGGTGATCGCGATCGGCACCAGCATGCCCGAGCTCGCGACGTCGGCCGTCGCCGCGCTCCGCGGGCAACCGGAGATCTGCATCGGCAACGTGATCGGCAGCAACATCTTCAACATCGGCGCGGTCCTCGGCGGCGCAGGCTTGCTCAAGCCGTTCGCGTTCGACCCGCACTTCGCCGACCTCGGGGTCACCGTCGCGGCGACGCTCCTGCTGGTGCTCGTGCTGCGCAAAGCCGGCGGCGTGCCACGGCTGCTCGGCGTCGCGATGACGATCGGCTACGCGAGCTTCCTGGCGATCAAGGTCGTCACCGACTCCGCGACGACGGGGTAGCCGGTGGACGCAGTCGCCTTCGTTCGAGAGCACGCCGCGTGGCTCGCGGCGCCCGAGCTCGGCGCCTGCGTGGTCGGCTCGCAGGCGCTCGCCGTCGCGTGCAGAGCCGCGAACGTCGACGCGCCGTCCTCCAACGACCTCGACCTGGCGTGGGCGCTGAACCCAGAAGAGGGCCGCGCGCTGCTGGAGCAGCGCGGCTGCTTCGTCCCGACGACCGACGGCAACGTCGCGCGCGGCACGCTCGCGGCCAAGCTCGGCGGCGCGCGCGTCGAGGTCACGACCTTCCGCGCCGGCGACGCCGCGGCGCC
>JAYYEE010000173.1:0-4531 GCA_036160175.1 Planctomycetota bacterium | reverse complement strand
CGCGTGTCGTATGAGGTCGGCGACGCCCGAGCTCTGGGCGCGGCTGAGCAGGACGTAGTCAGCATGTTCTATCCGTTCCTGACCTCGATCGACGGGCTGGCGAGCGGGGCTCCGTGGAGCCAAATCCAGCCGCGCAAGGCGTTGGAGGCCGCGGTCTCCGCGCTGCGGCCTGGCGGATGGCTGGTCGTCGCGAATCGCTCGTCGCGTGAGTTCGTCAAGCTGACGCGCTTGCTCGCGGGGCTGCCGGTCACGCGGATCGCGAAGAGCTCGTTCGCTACCGACCTCGCGCCCGAGGCGCCGCACACGGCTGAGCACGTCGGTTCGATCTGGGTGCGTGAGGGGATATCCCCTCAAGCGCTCTAATTGGTTAAGATCCTTGCCCGGCTCCAGCCGACCCCGAGGTCTGGACCGACGTGCAAGAGATGTTCACGCTGCAGATCCTCGACGCAGGCCAAACGTTCCTGCACTCCCTGGACGGCTCCTCCGTCACCTTCGGCTCGGACACCGCCGCCGACGTGCAGCTGCGCGCTGATCGCGTCGCGCCCAAGCACGCCCGCGTTGAGGTCCACGGTGAGCGACTCCTGCTGCGGGCTGACGCCGAGGTGCTGGTCAACGGCGCAGCGGCCCGCGAGGCGGACCTAGGTCTGGGTGACCGGGTCGAGATCGGCGACGCCGTGCTCGTCGTGGGGCGGGCGGCAGCGCAGACCTCGGCGCCCGCGTCGGCGAAGCGCGCGACGCGCGCGACGCCGTTGCCGCCGAAGTCCCCGCGGACGGCGCGCGTCGTGACGAGGCGTTCGGGGGGCTCAAAGCTGCTCGTCGTCGTCGTCGCGCTGGTCGCGATCGGCGTGCCGGTGGCCTTGACCACCTTGGGCGGCGGTCAGGGTGACAGCCAAGGTCTGATCGCCATGGTCGATGGCCTGCGGAAGAGCGGCAAGATCGCAGAGGCGCGAGCGGAGTCGGCGCGCCTGCGGGCGGTGTGGCAAGACGCGCAAGACGACCGCCTTGAGCGGCTTGACGAGGTCGATCAGGAGATCGTCGCCGTCGAGGTCGCCAGCGCGGACCTCGCCGAGCAGGTGCTGGACCCGAGCGATGACCGCACCTACGCGCAGTGGCTCAAGGCGCTGCGCGGGATGGAGGCCAGCGGTCCGATCAACGGCCGCCTCGCAGCGCGCAAGGTGCGCTCGCGGCTCCGGGAGCTGGTCGATGAGCGTGACGAGCGGGCCGCTGCGCTGGCGCCCGCGACCCCGCGCGATCCGCTGGCGAACGCCGCAGGTGAACCCTCAGCGGAGCAGCCACCCGCTGCGGACGCGCCCGCGGGCGGTGATTCTCCGCCTGCAGCTGCGGTCGCGACGCCTGCCGTCGAGCAAGCGGAGGTCGATCGTCGCTGCGACGAGGGGCAGTTCGCGCAGGCGCTCGCCCTCGTGCAAGAGGGCTTTGAGAGCGCGGTAGACGCGGACGAGCTTGCCCAGCTACGCGATGCGCAGCAGCTGGTCCGTGATCGTGCTGTGCGCGCGATGCGCGGCTTGCTCGCCAAAGCCAGGGAAGCGGAAGCGCAGGGGCGCCTCAAAGGGGCCGCTACCATGCTGCGGGAAGCGCAAGCTCGGTTCCCTGCGGGCTTGGCCTTCCGTGACCTCGGGCGTGAGGCGGCGCGCCTCGACGCCGTCGTCATCGAGCGGGAACGCGCCGCGGCGCAGGCGGCGGTCGCGGCGACCGGACCGAAGCCAGTGGATCAAGCGACCAGGCTCCAGACGCTGGCCAGCCTGCGGAGCCACATGGACAAGGTGCGCGCGGCTGAGGACGCGGGCGACTACGCGGCCGCCGCCGGCTTGCTGCGCGAAGCCGCGGTCGCGGTGCGCGCGCGCGACGCGGAGTTTGCGGACCGCCTGGTCACGCGCGCCGCTGAGTCCGACTTGCTCGCCGGCTGGAACGCCGCGGTCGTGGCGGCAGTGCAGGCGGGCAAGCAGCTGACCACCGTGGACGCGATGGGCCGTGAGCTCGAGCTGCTGCACGTCGAGGAGGGCCGGATCGTCGCTCGCTCGGCGGACGGTGACGAACGGCTCGAGTGGTATGAGGTCGCCGCCGAAGGCATGCAGCGGCTGGCGGCCGCCATCAAGGCCAAGGGGCGCACGGCGCTCGGCCTCGCCGCGCTGCTCTATAAGAACGGCGAAGCAGAGGCCGCGGAGGAAGTCCTCGCGTCGCTGCTGCGATCGGACGCCAAGCAGTGGAAGCAACCCGTCGATGACGTGCTCGCGCGCGGTCGCGGCGAAGAGCTCAGCTCGGCGGGCTACGAACTGCGCAAGGAGGGCTTCGTCTCGCTGCGTGAAGTCGAGCTGGAGGCGCTCGGAAAGAAGCTCTCGGGCAAGCTGAAGGCGGCGATGCGGTCGCGAGATCCGAACGCCCGCGACGCCTTCGTCGCCGAGACCGTCGCTGGGGGCGACTTGCAGCGCGAAGCGCTCGGCTACGCGATGCGTGAGGCCTTCGAGAAGCAGCTCGCCAAGGTGGCTTCTAGCAGCTTGAAGAAGCAGGTCGACGCACTCACCGCGGAGCGTGACGAGCTAGAGGCCGCGCGCGAGCATGCCAAAGAGCTGGTCTTCGACGAGGTTCAATACTTCTACCCCTACAAGCCGCCGGCGGTGTCCGGCGAGAAGCACGCCGAATACAACCGGGTGCAGCAGGAGGTTGACGCGCGCATCGCGGCGCTCCGGAGCGTTTGGGAGGGGTCGAAGACGCGCGTCAAGATCCCGAAGAAGTTCGGCGAGGACCTGGACCGCGTCGACTGGCTCGTGGAGCAGCTAGGACGGCTGGGCGAGCTGCCGCAAGGCGAGTCGGTCGCGACCGCGCTGCTCCCGATCGCCTGGGCGCGCGCGCTGGAGCCGGGTGAGACCGTCACGCTAAAGAACTTTTGTCTGACCCCCGGTGAACGCGCGCAGCGCGCCTATTGGCGCCAGATCCGCGCCTACAACGAGGCGGCAAAGGGCGAGTGGCCGGTCGCGGTCACCACGCTGCTGAGGATTACCAACGACTACCGCGTGATGTTCGGTCACCGCCCGCTGGCGGCGGTCGCCAGCGCGTGCGCGGGCTCTCAAGGGCACGCTGACGAGATGTCGAAGCTCGGCTACTTCGCCCACATGTCGCCGACGCCCGGCCGCAAGACCCCGACCGACCGCATGCGGCTCGCGGGTTACATGTTCGGCGTCAGCGAGAACATCGCCATGACCGGCGGCGCGATGTCTTCGCACGTGGCGTGGTGCCACTCATCGGGGCACCACCGCAACCTGCTGTCGCCGGGTCACCGAGAGATCGGCATCGGGGCGAACGGTCGCTACTGGGTCCAGAACTTCGGCTCGGGTGACGTGCACAAGTCGCACCCGCTCTGGCCGGCCGCCGCCGATAAGTGAGCAGCGACCCTCAGCGCGCGCGGCGAAGCAGGTCGCGCGCGGCGCTCGTCGGGACCACCTCGCCTGCCGCGACGCGTTCACGCGCGCGCTCGAGCGCCGCGGCGACGTCGGGCGCGTCGAGGAACTCATCCAGCAGCGCGTCGCGGACCGTCCGATCAAGCCACGCGACCGCCTGCCTGCGCCGACGCGCTTTCACGTCGCCGCGTTGACGCCCTGCGTCCAAGCGCGCCTCGGTGGCGCGCCACAGCTCCTCGATCCCGTCGCCGGTTTCCGACGATCCGACGACCACCGGCGGTGGCTCTTGTTCACCACTGTGGAGGACGCGCATCGCGAGCATGCACTGCTGCGCGGTGCGGTTGGCCGCAGCGAGGAGGTCACCGTCGGCCTTGTGGATCAACACCCCGTCGGCCAGCTCCATCACCCCGCGCTTGATCCCCTGCAGCTCATCGCCTGCGGCGGGCGACAGCAGCACGAGGAAGAAGTCGACCATCCCGTGCACGGCGACCTCGGACTGGCCCGTGCCGATCGTCTCGACGAGCACGACGTCGTAACCCGCCGCCTCGCACGCAAGCATCGCCTCCTGCGTCCGGCTAGCGACGCCGCCGAGCGTGCCGCCGCCGGGCGTCGGCCGGATGAAGGCGCGCGGGTCGCGGCTCAGCCCGTCCATACGCGTCTTGTCACCGAGGATGCTGCCGCCGGTCACCGTCGAGCTCGGGTCGACGGCGAGCACCGCGACCTTACGCCCAGCCTCGCAGAGCATCGTACCGAGCCGCTCGATCAGCGTGCTCTTGCCGACGCCGGGCGCGCCAGTGATGCCGATCCGCGTCGCGCTGCCGCTGTGGGGGAGGAGCTCGGCGAGCAGGGCCTCGGCCGCCGCTCGGTCCGCCGGGCGTTGGCTCTCGACGAGCGTGATCGCGCGCGCGAGCGCGCTGCGGTCGCCGCGGATGACAGCGCTTGCGAGGTTCTCCGGAATCGCCACGCCCTCAACGTAGGGCGCGGCCCCATGGATCGCCACGAGATCCGCCTCCCTAGGGCCTTAGCCGTCGCGCCGGGTGTGCTGCTCGATGAGGCTGAGGAGCGACACCGCTGCCTTGGGGATCACGGTGCCCGGGCCGAACACGTCCGCGACGCCG
>JAYYEE010000172.1:0-5593 GCA_036160175.1 Planctomycetota bacterium | reverse complement strand
GCCGTAGACGGCCGCGACGATGTCTTCTTGCAGGCGCTTCAGGTCTTTGTTGACCCCGCTCCGCGATCGATCGTAGTTCATCAGGATCGCGAACCAGCGCTTCTCGGAAGCGCCCTCCACGACCCCCGATAAAGCCGAGGCGCCGCGGATCCACCCAGTCTTTGCGCGCACCTTGCCGATCAAGTCGCCACCCCGGAAACGCTGCTTGAGGGTGCCCGTCCGGCCTGCAACGGGCAGGTGCGGCGCCAACACATCCCACAAATCGAGCTTGCCCAGCTCGTACATCGCGACCGCCAAGAGCCCAGGGGTGAGGCGGTTCTGCTTTGACAGCCCTGATCCATCAGCGAGGTTCACCGCGGCTGGCACGCGCCCGCAGAGCGACTCGATCCCAGACCGAAGCGCCAGCAGTCCGCCGGCGAGGCTGCCGTCCCCCTGCGTCTTCGCTCCGAGGGCGCGCAGACACTGCTCCGCGTCGAAGTTGGACGAGTCCTCGAGCATGCGCCGTAGCGCGCTCGATATCGGCGACCTGTGGCGGTACACGACGCCTAGGTCTGCGCGCGGCGCGCCGGCAGAGAACCGGATGCCGGCCCGCTTAAGCTGGTAGATCAGCGTATCCCGATACCAGCGGGACGGATCGCGGACAGAGGTCTTGATCTCCACTCGCGGCGACTTGCGGTAGAACTTGCCGCGCACGCGAACGGCGCCACCTTCGTCGATGGCGCCGTAGGTCGCACCCTTGGACGTCGACACCTCACGGATCGCGCCGGTGATCGGGTAACCGGCTTGTGGCGCGACCAGCGACGCGCGCGCGTGCCTGCCGCCGCTGCGCTCGATCCCGACCACGAACGTGTTGCACTCCAATGCGAACGGCCCCGTAGGCGCGCAGTAGTAGGCATACAGCTGGTCCTGCGGCCACGTCGACGGGCGACTGGGGCCAGTGAACACACCGGCGTCCAAATTGACGCCGACCAGCTCGCGGGTCCCGCGCCGTCGCAGCGCTGCCGCAAGCTCCGCGAACACAACCGTCGCGTCGTGCGCGGTCCCCGAGACCCAGTTCGGGTCGGCGCTCGCGCTCACGCGCAGCTCCCCGCCCTCAACCGAGAAGGTGGTGACGAATTCGAAATCAGCGCCGAGGCCGTGGAGCACGACCGCAGCGGTCAACAACTTCATGTTGCTCGCGGGAGCAAAGGCCTCAGCCGCGCGCCGCCGATAGAGCACGTCGGCCTGCTCGTCACAGACGACCACCCCCGTTCGCACCCCCATCGCCTCGGCCGCCGCCACCGCGCGCTGCAGCGCGGGGAGCTGCGCGCGAGCCTCCGGCGCCAGCGCAGCCCACGCGAGCAGGATCATGACGGTGCGCGCACCCATGCAGATGAAATACAGCAACGAGACGCACATCTCCAGCGCGGCGTGTCTCGTCACGCGCGCCCCTCGATACGCTTAGCGTCATGATGAAGCCGTTCCTTGGAGCTCTCCTCCTCGCGCTGCCCTCACCTTCGCAGCAGACGCCAGAAAAGGTCCGAGCCCTTGTCGTAACCGGCGCCAATAACCACGACTGGAAGTGGACGGCCCCACAGATCTGCGCAGCCCTGCAGGAGACCGGTCGCTTCGACGTTGCCTTGACGCAGAACCCCGAGGCGGACCTACAGCGCGCGGCGGAGCTGCACACCGCCGGCCAGCTAGACTTGATCGTGCTCGACTACAACGGGCCTCGGTGGGGAGAGCCAGCCGAGCGCGCGTTCTTGGCGGCGGTGGAAGCAGGGTGCGGGGTGAGCGTCGTGCACGCCGCGAACAACGCGTTCTCCGGCTGGGACGAATACGAGCGCTTGGTCGGGCTGCTGTGGCGACGCGGCACAGGGCACGGGCGTTACCACCCGTTCGACGTACACGTGGTCGACCACCATCACCCCATCACGACCGGGCTCGCGGATCTGCAGGCGCATCCAGACGAGCTCTACCACCGCCTAGTGCACAAGGAAGGGGCGCGATATCGCGTGTTGATGAGCGCCTACAGCGACCCGAAGACGGGCGGGACCGGCCGGCACGAACCCATGGTGACGGCCGGGGCCTACGGCGCGGGTCGCGTCTTCCATACGCCGCTCGGGCACGTCTGGAGAAACAACGTCCCCAGCCGCGCAACATGGGCGGACCCGCAGCTGCGGCTGCTCCTCGCGCGCGGCTCCGAGTGGGCGGCGACCGGCGTCGTCACGCTCGGCGCGACCCCGCTCAACCGCGTCTCCAAAGCCGAAGCCGACGAGGGTTTTGTCGCGCTCTTTGACGGCAAGGAGATCGCCGAATGGACGGCGTTCCGCAGCGATGAGAAGCCCGCGAAAGGCTGGGTGGTTCGCGACGCCGCCATCGTCCACGAGAAGGCCGGCGGCGGCGGGGATCTCGTCAGCAGAGACGTGTATGGGGACTTCGACTTCCGCTTCTCATTCCGCGTAGCCAAGGGCGCGAACTCCGGCGTCATGTGGCATGTGACGGAGGCGGGGCAGCAGACCTACTTCACCGGCCCCGAATACCAGGTCCTTGACGACGGCGCGCTCGATCCCAGCGACTCGCACTCCGTCGGCGCGCTCTATGATCTCGTAGGGCCGTCAGGCAAGACAGCGCGGCCGCACGGCGCATGGAACGAGGGCCGGATCGTCGTCCACAAGGGGCGCCTCCGACACTATCTCAACGGCGCGAAAGTGGTCGACTGCCCATGCGCAGGCCCCGAGTGGCATCAGATGGTCGCGAAGAGCAAATTCCGCGACTGGCCGTTCGGCAAGGCCCAGCGCGGCCGGCTCGCTTTACAGGACCACGGCGACGAGGTCGCGTTCCGCAACCTGCGCGTCAAGAGGCTCTAGGCCGTCAATGACCGACGACCCCGAGCACGCGGTTGCTCGTGGTCAGACCTAGCGCGTTCGACAAATCCAAGACTGCGACTTGGCTGTGCAGTTGGGTGCCGACGACGACCGAGGTCGACGGGATGCTCAAGGACCACGACGCCGCGCCAGCGCTGTCCGCGAACCGAAACTGGACGTCGATGGGGACCACCTCGAGCGCGCAGCCCGGGGCGCCGAGAGGCGTGAGGCTTAGGGACTGCGGCTGGGTGCCCACGGCGTAGAAGCAATACCCGAGCGAGCCCAGGCCAGAGCCGTCCACCGTATAGGTCCCGCCAAGCCGCGGCCGCTCCAACACGCGCGGCGGTCCGCCGCCCGCCGCCGCGGTCGCGAGCGACAGGCTGCGACCGTTGCAGCCGCCGCTGAACACGACGCCTGACGCGCTCGGCGCCACCGTGACGTCCATCAAGTAGGCGCCCGGCTGGCTGCCATCTACGCCGCGAACGGCCACCTGGTGCACGCCGCCGCCCAAGCGGAGCGAGACGTCTTGGTCCCAGATCCCGCGATCCGAAGCATAGAACGGGCCCGCGACGAGATTCGGCGGCGTCGCCGCGTCATAGATCGCGACGACTGGGTCTTCCGCAGCACCGCTGGAGATCGTGCTGGTCGCCGCAAGGCGAATCCGGACGACCTGCTCTCCGAGAAGCAGCATGCGCCAAAAATCCCAGTCGCCTGCCGCGCCGGTCGTCTGCAGCGCGCCGCTGGCGCGGAATGGCGCGAAGGTGTTGGTCGCGACGCCCCCCGTAAGCGGGTCGTTGTTCTCCGGCCCCTCGACGACGAGGCCGCCGGGCGACGGGGCGCCGCCGAGCACGCATGCCACGTCCATGACGTAGCTGCCGGGCACTGCTAGAGCGCCCGAACTGACGGCCACGAAGTAGGTGCCGGCTGCCAGGTCTGGCGCCACGAGCTCTGAGAACGACGCCGCGCCGACCGCGTCGTCGCTCTGACGGAGCGGGCCGCCCGTGTTATCCAGCAGCGTCACCACGGTGTCCTGGCAACCGGCCGTCGGCCCCGGCGCTGTCGTCACGTGCAGCGTCGCGCTGCTCGACAGCACGATCTCGAACCAGTCTTCATCCCCAGCGCCGCTGAGGAAGCCGAGCGCCTCAGCGCCGCACGCCAGCGTCGTCGCCGTCAGCGTGCTCGCGTTGGGCTCTGGCCCCTCTGGCACGCGCTGCGCCGCGACCGCTGCTGGCAGCGCCACAACCCAGAGGAGCGAGGACCAATGCATCATGAAACCATAGCGCATTCCTTTACTTGCGTTTCTTCGGTGGCGCCATCAGCAGTCGCCGCTCTGGGTCAATCGCGAAGTCCGCCGTCCCGATCGGGATCTTCCCCTTGCCATCGACCATCGGCACCCGGACCTCTACACCGCTGACCGCCAGGGGCACCGTCATTGGGAATGGGAGGCCGTTCGGCACGATCCAGTAGAGCTCGAGTTGCCCCTCGACGACGCGATACTCCAACCGAGGCAGGCCCGCGCTGCGGACGTAGACCTCGAAGAACCAGGCGCTTGCTTCGCCAGAGACCTCATCCACGAGCGCGACGAGGTCCTCGGTGTCCACGAAGCGGCATTGGCTGCCATCGGTCGCGGCGCGCGCGGCTGCGTCAGGGTAGGCGAACCGCCGGAGCACCTCGAAGAAGCGCTCATCACCGAGGTGAAAGCGCAGCGTGTGCAAGACCAAGCTTCCCTTGTAGTAGATGTCGTTGCCGCCGCCTCCGCCGAAGTAGATCTGCTTGCTGTCCCTGCTCTCACGCGGGGCGAGCGGCGCCCGGTTCATTGTCCTGTGACGGTGGATCTCCTCGGCATACGCCTCCCGACCGAAGCGAGCCTCCCGATAGAGCGGCTGCATATACGTCGCGAAGCCCTCGTGCAGCCACATGTCCTTCCAGTCGCGGCAGGTGATGAGGTTGCCCCACCACTCGTGCGCCAGCTCATGGTTGTGGAGCCAGTCGTATTGCTCGTCACGGAATCCGTTCCCGTAGGCGATGATCGTCTGGTGCTCCATGCCCAGGTGCGGCGTCTCTGCGACGCCGTATTTCTCGCGCCGGAACGGATACGGGCCGATCAGCCGCTCGAAGACGGCCAGGTGGTCTACGAACGCAGGCATGCATCGAAGCGCCTTGCGCTTGCTCTCGGGCAAGACGTAGAAGGCGATCGGCGTCTCGGTGCCGTCCACGCATCGGTACGTCTCTTCAAGCACGACGTATGGCGCGATGTTCAGCGCGATGTTGTAGTTCGCGATCGGGGAGCGCGTCTTCCAATGGAACGTCGTCTTGCCTTGCACTGTCTTCGGCGTCCCCTGCAACGTCCCGTTGGACGCGCAGATCAACCCCTCAGGCACCGTGACGTAGAGGTCGAACCCGTCCGGCTTGTCGGACGGGTGATCCTTGCATGGCCACCACAGATCTGCGCCCTCTCCCTGGCAGGAAGTCGCGATCCACGGGCGGCCATCCTTGGTCGTCGACCACGTGAAGCCCCCGGTCCACGGGGGCCGGGCCGCGACCAAGGGCGCGCCGCCGTATTGGACAGCCACCTCAAAAGTCCGCCCGCGCTCGATCGCGGCCTCGGGACGAACCGTGATCCGCCCATCTTCGAACGCGAACGCGGCAGGCACCCCGTCGACAGCGACGGCCTGAACCACGAGGCGACCGTCCAAGTCCAAGGCGAACTCCTGGACCCGAGCTACCGCCTGAGCTCGCATCGTCAG
>JAYYEE010000171.1:0-3713 GCA_036160175.1 Planctomycetota bacterium | reverse complement strand
AACCGGACCATCGACGCTTGCGGGCACCCGGCCCGCCGATCAACACGCGCTCTCCGTCCCCGTCTTGGACGCAGGACTCATGGCCTCCGAGGCTGTCGTCGCAGGCGTCGCCACGCGCCCAATGATCGCCTAACGGTGGGGACTCCCCATGCGCCCCCGCGGCGCCAGCCTCCCCTTCACCTGCATCCCATGGCTCGGACACAGCCGCGGCGCCCAGCAGGTCCCTGCCTGCCGATTCCGCTCGCGCCGGTGGCACCTCGCACGGCTCAACGACGGGGCCTAAAGCGCGCTCGTCTACGGGAGCGGCGTCCACCGTCGCTGCATCGCCGAGCCGAAGCGCGTCCTCATCGCCGCCAAACCACGAACGGAACGACGCCCCGCTCACATCCGACTCGGCCTCCGCGCTGGGTGACCCGATGTCGTCGGCCCGCACGTAACCAAAGACGTCGTCCGGCGCCTCATCCTCTTTCTCGCCCGCTGCGACTTCACCCGAGGCGACCTCTGTGGACCCAGCGCCCGCCGCCTGCGCGGCCCACGAGACGTCGTTATCGTCTAACAGGAAGGGCTCAGGGGCGCTCGATCCAGCGTCCGAATTGGCGTTGATCACATCTAGTTCGGCGTCTGCGTCGATGGCGAGGTCGTCGTCAGCGCGGATCATGGCGTCCAATGCATCGGCGAAGCTGTCTCGGGCCGCGTCCAAGCCCGCGGGCCACGTCGACGAGGCATCGCTAGCGTGCTCACTGAGCGCGCCGCTAGACCTCATGGCGTCGTCAATCTCAGCCTCGAGCCCCGCCTCTGATTCACCGGAGTCTGCGGACGACCCGTCGCCAAACGAGGCGCTGCCCACCGAGCCCTCGCCGCCTTGGCAGACGGCGTCGCCGTCACAGAGGTCTTCGACCACGAAGTCCTCGCCCCACACGTCGCGTACGACGTCGCCCGACTCTCCGTTGTTATGGGTGTCACCGGTCATGCGCAACTCCGTCGCCCCCTGGCTCCCTATCTATCGGCACGACAGACACCGAGACTGAGCCGGACGCACCCGCCAAATCGCGCGAAGGCGCAGCCGCCCCAGGTATTAGCGTCGCGTCGCCGGGCCGCCCTCAGGCGTCCTCGGCGGCGAGCTCGAGCGCCACCGACGAAGATGGCAGCAGCCGACGCACGCCGCCGCGCAGCACCGTCAGCCCCAGTGCGTCCACATACTCCAGCAACGGGATCAGGAACTTGCGGCTCGTATCCAATCCATCGCGGAGCGACGGGATGTCGAGGATCGAGTCGTTGGCGAGGCAGTTCGTCCGGATCTTGTGGAGGACCGAGCGCACCACACCCGCAGAGTAATAGTGATCGCCGACCTTATCGATGCGGGCTTCGTCTTGCGCGCGGTCCAGCAACGAGAGCAATGCGTCGCCCTGCAAGCCTACGGACGCGCCGAGCTCCTCGACTGTCGGCGGCCGGAATCCGCGCGCGTCGCATACGCTCATGAGCTCGTCAAACTTGGCCTGCTGATCGGCGGGGAGCGGCCTTAGGCGCTCCAGGAACAAAATCTGCCCCTGCCGCCCGGCCTTAACTCGCCCCGCTTCTTGCAGGCGATGAAAGACATGCTCGACGAGCGGCTGCGGCAGCGTCCGCGTCGTTCGGATCGCCGACCGCTGGATCGACGCTGCCGCTGGCCGTCGAGCCAGGATCTTGTCCACGCTCGCGAGCAGCTCCCGCTCGCCTTCCTCGACCTGCTCAGCCAGAAAGACCCGCATACCCCGCTCGTAGATCGTCGCCCGCGCCACGCCGCTGACGAGCTCCACGACCCGACCTTCTTCCACACCGAGCGCGCGCGCGAGGTCATCGACCGGGCACCCGACAGGCCCAGCCTGCTCCAGCTCATGGAGCAAGCGCGCGTCCGGCTGATCACCGGCGTCAACGATGCCTTGGAGTTCGCTACCTAGATCCTTCCGCCGATAACGACCCGACACCTCCAACCGAAGGATGCGGCCGCCGCCGACGGTCACGACCGGATTTTGGAGGCGCAGCAAGAAGCGATCTCCGGGGTGGCAAGCGACCGGCTCATCGAGCTCCAACCTCGCGACGAACTCGTCATCGGAATTCGCGTCATCGCGGTCGAGCAACAACAGCTGACCGAGGACCTCGACCGTGCCGGTGTGGAATCGGATCGGGACGCGGTGCTCAAGCCGCGGTGATCGGGGCGTCAACGCCAACTCCACGTCGACGGCGTCGCCGCTGGCGAACATCCCGGGCTCGGCGACGACCATGCCCCGGTGGACCCCCGCCTCTTTCGCGTCCGGCACCGAGAGCGCCGTGCTATGCCCCGCCACGGCCTCCTCCACCTTGCCGCCGTACGCGTGCATGCCGCGGATCTTCACGCGCTCGCCCAAGGGGAGCACCTCGAGCTCTGCCCCTTGGCGCACCGACCCAGACAGCGGGATCCCGGTCACCACCGTGCCGATGCCGGGCAGCGAAAACACCCGCTGGATGGGCATGCGGAACGCGCCGTGGCTTTGGCGAGGCTCAACCGACATCGCCAACGCCTCTAGCTTGGCCTTGAGCTCAGGGACCCCTTCACCGGTCACTGAGCTGACGCGGCAGAACTCAGCGCCCTCGAGCACCGTCCCCGCGATGAGCTCGCGGACCTCCTCCTCCGCGACGTCGACCAGCAGTTCGTCGACCATGTCGACCTTGGTCATCACCACGAGCCCGCCGCGGACCTGCAGCAAGTTGAGGATGTCGACGTGCTCGACCGTCTGCGGCATGACGCCGTCATCGGCCGCTACGATCAACATGGCCAGATCCAGCCCGGTAGAGCCCGCGACCATGTTGCGCACGAAGCGCTCGTGACCCGGGACATCCACCACCCCCAGGAGGCGTCCGTCAGCCAGCTTGATGCGCGCGAAGCCCAGGTCGATCGTGAGCCCCCGATCCTTCTCCTCCTTGAGGCGGTCTGGATCGGTCCCGGTCAGCGCCTTTACCAGGCTGCTCTTGCCGTGGTCGATGTGACCAGCGGTACCGACGACGACGGGGTGGATCTGGCGCGCCATCGACTATAGGCGCGGCCTACGCGTCCGGCTTAAAGAGGATGCGCTGGCAAGACCCGCAGCGGACGACGACCGTAGCGCCCATCAGCTTGGCGACATCGTTCATCGTGACCTTGTTGAAGCAGCCCTGGCAGTAGGTGTCTTCAACGGCGGCGACGGCCATGTGATCGCGCGTCTTGTAGAGGCCCTCATATTCCCGCAGCAGATCCGGCGGGATTCCATCGGCCGCGGCGTCTCGCTTTGCGCGCGCCGCGCTCACTTCATCTGCGCGCTCTGCGCGCAGCGCGTCCGCCTCTGCGAGGAAACCCTCGAAGACCCCGCGCTCCTCCTCGTAGGCGTGCTGCGTCGACGCCGCAGTGTCTTTCAGCGCGTCCATCTGCTCAAGCAGCTGGAGGCCGTCATCTTGCACTTGATCTCTGTCTTTGCGCACAGACTCGATCTCAAACAACGTCGCTTGATATTCGGCGTTGTTGCGCACCACGTTCAGCCGTTCGTTGAGCTTGGTGATCTGCTCGTCGGCCGCGCGCGACGCGCTGTCGCAGCTCCGCGATTCCACCTCGGCCTTCTGCAGCGCGGCGGCCGCCTCGGTCGCGGCGCGCTCTAGCTGCTCAAGCCGGCGCTTCCGCTTGGCCTCTTCAGCAGGCAGCTGATCGAGGTCTCTTGTGAGGGAGG
>JAYYEE010000170.1:0-23824 GCA_036160175.1 Planctomycetota bacterium | reverse complement strand
TTTGAGCCCCGCATCCGCGCGGCAAGCCCCGACCTCCGGGTCGACGACTTCTCGCTCAAGCAGCCGCAGTCCGAGTCGGTGACCGTCGGCGGACGCGGTGGCCGCCAGAAAGCCGTCGACCAGGTCGTCACGGTCGATTGGGGCCGGGGCAAGTCGCGACGCGAGTTCCAGCTCGACTTCGTCTACGCCGTGCTCTTCAACTGTGAGTCAGGCGCGCGCGCCGGCGGCGTCTCGGGACCTCCCTCGGTCTGGCGTCTGCGAGATCTTGAGCTGCGCAACGTCACGGCGGACAAGCTCCTGAGCGGCAAGAAGACGCCGCCGCCCGAGCTCGGCGACCGGTGGCACATCCGCGACATGAAGTTCGCGCGACGTGAGCCGCGGGTGCAGTGATGCGGCGTCGCCTCGTCGCGACGGCGCTCGCGTCGCTGGCGCTGCTCGGAGGTGCGTGCACCCCGTTGGTGCGCTACACGAACGAGCTCGTTAGCGAAGAGCGCGGCCGCACCTACTTCACGCGCGTGCCGGCAGCGTTCGGCGGGACGATCGGGTTTGCGGTCGGAATCCCGATCGATGTCGCGGCGCTCCCCGCGACCTTCGTCTTTTAACGAACCCAGCAGAAGGAGACCCGCGACCCGCTCTCGGTCTTCTTGTTCCCTTCGTTTGTGCTCTGGAAGGTCGGCAAGCTCGTCGGCGCGCCGTTCGACGCGCTGGAGTGGGCCGCGTGGCGGTCGTGGCAGCCTGCGGCGTCCATGACGCCCGACGAGCGGGAGGCGATCGAGCGTCAGTGGGACGCTCGTGAGTTCTCTGCCTACCCGGTGGCGCCGATCTACCCGCGCGGAGCTATGGTGGCGCGGCATGGACGCCGCATCGGTCACCCTGAAGACGCTGCGCGAGCGCGTGCTCAAGGGCGGGGGTGATCTGTCGCTAGCGCTGTTGTTGGAGCACCTCGCGCCGCTCGCTGGCCTCCGTGAGCTCGCCGTCGACTTCGGGGTCAGCCCGAAGGGTGGCTTCCGCATCGAGCGGGCGCCGGCGCGAGTGTTGGCGACGAAGCTCGCCGAAGAGCGCGACCCCGCGCGGTTGGAGCGCGTCTTGCGGCTGATTGTGACGCCGCCCGAGGTGGAGGGGCAAGGCGACCCGCCGGCCGTCGCCGCGGACCAAGCGGCGCAAGCGGCGGCGCAGGAAGCGCGGGCTTTGCTCGCGCTACGCGATCAAGAGGCGCAGAGCCTCCGCGAGCAGCTAGAGCGGGCACGAGAGGGCGCCGTGCGGTCACAGCGACGGGAGCGCGACCTTGAGCGGCAGCTGCGTGCTGCGCAAGAGGAGGCGGCGAGGGTCGGTAGGTCTGCGGAGGACGCCAAGCGCGCCGCGGTCGAGGCCAAGCCTGTCCCGCGAGAGGACAAGGCCTTGGAGCTCCGCGTCCGCGAGCTGGAGGCAGAGCGTGAGTCCATGATGGCTGCGGACGAGGCCGCGCGCCGCCTCTCAGCGCGTGACCGCAGTAGGGTGCGGGAGCTCGAGGACGAGGTCGCTGAGTTGGAGTCGCTGATCCCGGCGAGCCGACGGCGAAAGAAGAACCCGCTGCCTCCCGCGTTGCCTGACGAGCGGGTCTTCCGCGTCCCGCACCTGCACCCGTCGTTCTACAAGTCTCTTGAGAGCAAGGAGCGCCGCTCGATCGAGCGCGCTTGGCAAGCGTTGCTGCTGTTCTGCACCGAGGGGCACGGCTATCCAGGGCTGGAGGTGAAGCAGATCAAGGGGCAGGACACGTGGAGCATGCGGGCGTCGCTGGGGCTCAGGATCTACTTCCGCCAGCGGGACGACGGGGACATCGACGTCCTGGAGCTCGGCGACCGGGAAGATCAGCACACGACGCTCCGGCGGCTCAAGGAGCGCTGATGACGTCGTCACGGCGCGCGCTGCCGGTGTTTCTGCGCCCCGGCGACCCGGTCAGGTTCCCGGATCCGCGCGGTTATGACCGTGACGGGCTGGTGGCGGTGGGCGGAGACCTCGCGCCGGAGCGGCTCCTTGGCGCCTACGGCTCGGGCGTATTTCCGTGGTATGGAGCGGGAGATCTCCCGCTCTGGTGGTCGCCGGATCCGCGCGGGTGCTTCGTCGACGGACGCCTGCACGTGTCGCGAAGCATGGGTAAGGTGCTTCGCCGAGGTGGCTTCCGACTGACATGGAACCACGCGTTCGCGGCGGTTATGGAGGGCTGCGCAGAGCGCCGCGAAGACGGCACCTGGATCCACCAAGAGATGCTGGAGGCCTACGCGCGGCTGCACACGCTCGGTGACGCACATAGCTTGGAGGTGTGGACGGGCGACGACTTGGTCGCAGGGATCTACGGCGTTCAGGTCGGGGGCATGTTCGCCGCCGAGTCGAAGTTCCATCGACAGACGGACATGTCGAAGGTGGCCTTGGTGGCGCTGGTGCGTTCGTTGGCGCGGGCAGGGGTCGCGCTGATCGACGTCCAGTTCGCGACTGGGCACCTTCGCAGCCTCGGCGCGATCACGCTCGGTCGTCGGGAATATTTGGATCGCTTGGACGTCGTTCGCACGGCGCGCGTCGACCTGTCCGAACTACGTCCCACCGTCTAGTTGCTAGGCGCTTGTGATACCTTGCGTGCCCTTCTGCATAGGTTCCGTATGCGCGTCCAACTGCCCCTGCCCCTTTTCTCGGCGCTCTGCGTGTGCGCCCCGGCTCTCGCCCAAGAGCCGCCCGCGATCGAGCTTCCGCCCGGGATCGAGTTGAACGATCTGCCGCCGGAGGCGCGCGCGCAGCTCATGGCGGCGGGGGCTGACATCGGCGACGCGGGCCCGGGTGACGCCGCCGCTGTTGGCGCACAGGACCCGTCGAAGGCGGCCGCGGAGCAGAAAGCGAAGCAGCGCCTGCAGGCGTTCAAGAAGCTCGCATTTGACCGGCGCCCGTCGTCGATCCTCAAGGCGTGGGCGCAGCCGGAGCTGAAGCCCTACGACCCGAAGGAAGATGCAGAGAAGTCGTCAGGGGCCGACGACGCTCCCGCTGGTAGCGAGGGCGCTGCTGCGCCTGGCGGCTCCCCGAAACAGGAGCGCGCCAGCGCGGCAGGCCAGTCGTCCGCTATCGGGGTTGTCGGGCCGCGGCCGACGCTGAGCGTCCGCCGTACGAGCTCGAGCGCTCCCGTGGTGGTGGTCGGCGCGCCTCCGCCGACGACTCCTGCGACCCCGATGAAGCCGGCGGGCGCGCTGCGGCCTGCGATGCGCTGGGGGACGCCGGCTAAGCGGGCGCGTCCCGCAGCGACGACCTCTGGCGCGATGAGCGCGGCGAGCATCCAGGCGTTGATCGACGCCGAGTCAGGCGGCAGCGCCGCGCCCGCCGCGCCCGCCGCGGCCGCGGCACCAGCCGCTGCAGCGGCGCCCAAGGTGGACGCCGCGCTCGAGGCCAAGGTGCTCAAGCGCGAGCTCGAGATGCTGCAGCGAGACGTCACGCTCAGTCGCTGGAGCAAGGTCGCCGCGTTCTTCGGCACGCTCGCGGAGAAGGACCGCAAGCCCGCCTACGAGCACTTCCTTAAGGTCTTGCTGCGACACCCCAACAAGCCGCAGTCGCGCCTGCCGGCCAACCTGCAGGAGAAGAACCGCTTCTCGTTCGAGGAGGCCTTCGTGCTCGCGGGAATGGCCCCGGGCGGCTTCGGCAAGGACCAAGCGAAGCTGCTGGCTCCGATCGTCAACCGCGCGATGGACGGCGGCGGCGTGCGAGACGAGTGGATCCGTCTGCTGGGCGTGGAGGTGAGCAAGCCCGAAGCCGAGCAGCGGGTCGATCGACGCGAGGCCGCGCTCGTGCTGTCTACCCTCAAGATGGACGACGAGCTCGGTCCGTTCTTGCCCACGGCCTCCCAAGCAGATGAGCAGGGTGACCGCGAGGCGCTCAACTTGCTCGCGCGCCACGCGCTGGCGATGTTCGCCAAGGAGCGACGGACCCGGTGGCTCGAGACCGCGTGGGAGGTCACGCAGGCCGCGCTCGCCGAGGGTGAGATCGACAAGGCGCAGAAGGAGGAGGCGCTCCGGCGCGCCGTCGACCTCGCGCCCAAGGTCCGCGCGGAGCTCGGCCCGGCGTGGCTCAAGCAGTCCTTCACGGAGCGCCCCGAGCGGGGCATGGAGATCGTCGCGACGATCGGCGGCCAAGTGGCCGCAGGGTTCGCGCAGAAGGCGCGCGACGCCGACTACCGCGCCGCGGGTTTGAAGCTTCAGAAGGTCGCGGTCGAAGCGCTGCTCGAGACGGCCCCGCAGCTCGCCGAAGACTGGAAGGAGACGCTGCAGCTGCTCGCCGGTGGTTGGGTCCAGGAGGCCTCCTACAGCAACCAGTTCTCCAAGACGTCGTCGTTCGGCTCCTACATGGAGCGGGATTCGTTCGGCAACGTCTACTGGACTAGCCGCCGCAGGGGCGGGGGCGGCCAGGTCACGGCGGTGGAGCCAGCAGACCTGCTCGACGCCCAGCCGAGCGACCGCTGGGCCTCGATGCTGGGGACGGACCTGCGGCCGAACTTCACGACGGTGTCGGCCCAGCTCTGGCTCAAGGTCAACGAATACGAGAAGGCGTTCCCCTACATCGAGCGCCTCGCCTCGACCAACGGACGCAAGGCCAAGGAGTTGGCGGACGAGTTCCTGCGCGTCTGGAAGAACAACAACAACCCCAACGCCCGCAACCGCGGCAGCAACTACATCTATGTCTACGGCTTCGATGACCGCGCCAACTCGATCCCGCTGACGCGCGCCAAGCAGGAGCGCAACCTCGCCGAGCTCGCCGACTACGTCGCGCGCCTGCGCGCGCTGCCGATGGAGCCGGTCGACCCTGGCCTGCTGACGGAGGCGTTCGTCGCGGCGCACAGCCTCGCCGAGGTCTACCAGCTCGAGACCATTGAGGCGGTGTTCGGCGACGTCGCAGCGCTCGACCCGGTCGTGCTCGGCCAGCTGATCGGTCGGATGCGGATGAACCTCGCGACAGTGTGGCGCACGCCGGCTGTCCAGCAGCAGGCCAAGACCCGCCGTTCGCAGAAGGAGATGTTGGCCGAGGTCGCCCGCGGCTACGCGACCGCGATCCAGTTGGCGCAGGACTCGCTGGTGACTCGGGGGCGTCACTGGTCGCTGCTGACGGCGGTCGCGACGTTGCTGCACGACCAGAACAACTTCAAGAAGGAGGCGATGCCGGACAGCTCGTTCAGCGAGGTCCGCAAGAACGCCTTCGAGCTGCTCGCCGAGGCCGCAGACCACTACGGCTCGATCGCAGACGGGTTGACCCAACGCGAGGAGACCGACGTGGTCTTCACCAGCTGGTTCTACGCCGCGCTGGGTGCGTCGGATCTCGGCGCGATCGACGAGTCGATGGTCGTCGCCAACAGCCAGCTGCCGCTCATCAAAGACGCGATGGCGGCGCTGCCCGAAGGCCACCGCGAGCGCATGGAGGCGCGGTTCGCCAACCTGCTGTTCACGCGGATGTCCTCGGTGAAGCCGGACATCAAGTTCCGCTACCTCAAGGCGGGCTTCGAGATCACCGGGGACCACGAGCAGACCAAGGACGCGCGCGAGGTCTGGAACTACTACCAGGACCTGATCGCAGAGATCCGCCTAGAGATGGTGGTCGACGGCTCGTCGCAGGTCGGCACAGCCCCGTTCGGCGTGCGCGTCGACATCGTGCACACCGACGCCGTCGGTCGTGAGAGCGGCGGCTTCCAGAAGTACGCCACGAACCAAAACAACCAGGCCTACGCCTACAACTACGGCCGGCCGACCGAGAACTACCGCGACAAGTTCCACGACGCCGCGATCGCGTCGCTGCAGGAGAACTTCGAGCTCCTCAGCGCGACGTTCAACAGCGAGAACATGGAGCCGCTGCAGGGCGACGAGGAAGGCTGGCAGCGCACGCCCTACGCGTACCTGCTGCTACAGGCCCGCGGGCCCCAGGTCGACCGCATCCCCGAGGTGAAGCTCGACCTCGACTTCAAGGACACGACCGGCTTCTTCATCATGCCGGTGGTCTCGTCGCCAGTCGCGATCGACGCGTCGCGCGATCAGGACCAGCGGCCCTTCGAGGGGCTCGAGGTCTCGCAGCTCCTCGACGAGCGCAAGCTCGACGAGGGCAAGGTGACGCTAGAGATCAAGGCGAAGAGCGAAGGCTTGGTGCCCGACCTCGACGCGATCCTGGCGCTCGACACGCCTGGCTTCCAAGTCAGCAAGATGGACGACCAGGGCGCTGCGGTAGTGCGCTTCGCCCCCGACCAAGACGCGGTCGAGAGCGAACGCGTCTGGCTGATCGCGCTCGAGCCGGAAGAGTCGGGCGCGCGACCGGACAGCTTCCGCTTCGGGCGGCCGAAGCTGGCGGACATGACGACCACCTATCAGCGCTACGACGACGCAGACCTGGAGACCGTGCCCGCACAGATCGCGCTGCGCACCGGGCCCGTCGGCAGGAACCCGTGGTGGTCGTGGGTGCTGATTTGCATGGGCGCGGTGCTCTACGCGGTCTGGTTCCTCTTCGCGAAGCCCAGTGAGGACGACGGCGAGGACGCGTCGGGCGCCTTGCAGCTGCCCGAGACGCTCACGCCCTTCTCCGTGCTCGCGTTGCTCCACCAGGTGCGCACGCTGGGCGGCCTCCCGGACGACCAACTCGCGCAGCTCGACGACGACGTGCGCCGCATCGAGGCCTCGCACTTCGGCAAGGCTGAGGGCGACGACGACGAGGTCGACCTCGCCGCGATCGCTCGACACTGGCTCAGCCGCGCAGGCTGACCTCGCTAGAGGTCGTCGACCCTCCTCTGGGACTCGGCCTCGACGCTCACCCAACCTACCCCTCTGCAGCTCTCCACTCATGACCGCACCTGAAGCACCAGCCGCTCGTTTCGCCGAGACGCGCGAGTTCCTCGAACAGATCAAAACCCGCGTAGGTACCGTCGTCGTCGGTCAAGACGTGGTCGTCGAGCGCGTGCTGATCGCGATGCTGACGTCTGGCCACCTGCTGCTGCAGGGAGTCCCGGGCCTCGCGAAGACGCTGCTGGTCGCGGCGGTCTCAAAGACCGTGGACCTGGCCTTCGCGCGGATCCAGTTCACGATCGACCTGCTGCCTTCGGACATCGTCGGCAGCGAGATCCTGGACCAGAAGACCAACGAGTTCCGGATCCACCAGGGCCCGATCTTCACCAACCTGCTGCTCGCTGATGAGATCAACCGCGCCGCGCCCAAGGTGCAGTCGGCGCTGTTGGAGGCGATGCAGGAGCGCCGCGTAACGATCGGCGGCGAGAACTTCGCGCTGCCGGCGCCGTTCCTCGTCATCGCGACGCAGAACCCGGTCGAGCAGGCCGGGACGTTTGAGCTGCCCGAGGCGCAGCTCGACCGCTTCATGCTCCTGCACCGACTGGAGTACCTGAAGCCCGAGGAGGAGAAGGAGGTGCTTCGTCGCAACACCAAGCTCGGCGTCCGCCGCGACGGCAAGGGCGCGGTCGCGCGCACCGAGTTCGACGTGCTCGACGGCCAGGACAAGGGCAGCGCCGAGCAGCTAGTGCGGGCGATGGAGGACGTGCAGGAGGTGCACGTCAGCGAGACGTTCATCGAGCACGTCATCGAGATCGTCAACCGTACGCGCAACCACCCGCTGCTTGAGCTCGGCTGCTCGCCGCGCGCTGGCATCTCGCTGGTCAAGGCCTCACGCGCGCGCGCGTTGATCCACGGCCGCGACTACGTCGTGCCCGAGGACCTCTTCGCGCTCGCGGAGGACGTGATCCTGCACCGCATCCGGCTGAGCTATGAGGCGGTCGCCGACGGCTACACCAGCCAGCAGGTCTTGCAGGAGATCCTCAGCGAAGTCGCCAAATGAGCGCAGGAGGTCCACTCACCGACGCCGGCGCGAGCACCCGCGCGCGCGAGGCGCATCTGCCGTGCATGTTGCCGGAGATCCAGCCGTCGGCGGCGCGGAAGTTCGTCATCGCGATCCGTCGGTTGGCCGATGACCTCAGCTACGGCCTCGACGGCTCGCGCTTTCTCGGCTCCGGCATCGACTACGTCCAATCGCGTCAGTACCTCGCCGGCGACCCGGTGAAGGCGATGGACTGGCGCGTGACCGCGCGCACGAACAAGCACCACATCAAGGAGTACGAGGCGCAGCGCCGGATCCCGGCGTGGTTCTTGATCGACACCTCTGCGTCGATGGTCGTCTCCTCGACCAAGCGCAGCAAGTACGAGGTGGCCCTCGAGGTCGCTGGCGGCCTCGCGCTGGCGTGTCTGGATCGGACGAGCCCCGTCGGCGTGCTCGGCGGCGGGACGCGCGACGTACACATTCCCCCGAGCCTGGCGAAGGACCAGGTCATGCAGTGGCTGCTGCGGCTGCGCCGTCACGCCGTCGACGAGGAGACGATGATGACGCGGCGGATGCGCGAGCTCCGGCCCACGCTGCAGAGCCGGTCGATCATCGTCATCTTGAGCGACCTGCACGAAGCGGGCGTCGCGCACTCGGCGGCCCTGTTGGCCCAAGAGCACGAGGTCGCGGTCGTCCAGGTGCAAGATCCGTCGGAGGTGTCGTTGCCGGCGGGCGGATTCCTGCGGGCGCAAGAGGCCGAGAGCGGACGCGTGTTTACGGCGCGCGCCCGCAAGCAGATGGTGGATCAGCTGCGCCTCGAAGGGCAGCTGCGCAAGGGCGGCGTCGACCACCTGCTCCTGCGGACTGACGAGCCCTACTTGCACAAGCTGCGGCACTTCTTCCACGCGCGCGGCGTGTCGGGAGGGGGGCGATGATGCGCTGCGCGAGGATCGTCATGGCGCTGTCGCTATCCGCGGGGGGCGCGCCCGCGCAGGGGCGCGACCACCGCGACGCCACGGTCGGGATGCGGGCCTACGTCGAACAGGTCGTGATCGAAGGGCCCGAGCTGATCGCCGCGCCGACGACGTCTAAGGCGCCGCTGATCGTGCGGGTGCTCGCGACGTGGCCGCACGGGGCGCACCTCCGCTATGACCTGGAGTGGGTCGGCTTTGAAGAAGGCCGCTATAACCTGACGGACTACCTCGCCCGCAAGGACGGCACATCGATGGACGGGGTCGCGCCGCTCAATGTCGAGGTCGCGAGCGTGCTGCCGGCGGACATGTTCGAGCCGAGCGAGCTGGAGCCGCAGCGCGGGCGGCGCCTCGGCGGCTACTCGACGCAGCAGGTGATCTTTGGCGTCGGCTGGGCCCTGGGCTTGGTCGCGATCTTGTTCGCAGGCCGTAAGCGCCGGATCCAGGCGCCGCCGCCCGCGACGCAGCCGACGCTCGCTGATCGCTTGCGTCCGCTGGTGGAGCGCGTGAGCCGCGGTGACGCCGCGGATCATGAGAAGGCAGAGCTTGAGCGCCTCTTGGTGGCGTTCTGGCGCGCGCGGCTAGACCTCGGGGATAAGAAGGTCGCAGAGGCGGTCATGACGATCCGCGCGGACGAGCAGGCCGGCGCGCTGCTGCGGCACGTCGAGGCGTGGCTGCACGCGCCGACGCCGCCGGCGGGCGTCGACATCGGCGCGCTGTTGGAGCCCTATCGGGCAGTGACGGCAGACCAGTTTCGGCCGGAGGCGCGCTGATGTTCTCGCGCCCTTGGATGCTGCTGCTGCTCGCGCTGCCGGTCTTGCATCTCTACTGGGTGTGGACCCGTCGCGGCGGTCGGTTTGTGCTGCCGTTTGACTCGGACGGCGGCAGGCCGCTCGGCAGCGGCCGACTGATGCGCGCTCTATTGAGCATCGGCGAGTCGTTGCCTGCGTTGCTGTTCGCGGTCGCGATCATGCTGATCGCGCTGCCCCAGGAGCTAGCGGCGCCGCGCCAAAAGCGCGCGCTCACCAACATCCAGTTCCTCGTCGACATCTCTGGGTCGATGACAGCGAAGTTCGGCAAGGGCTCCCGCTACGACGCGTCGATGGAGGCGATCAACGAGTTCCTCGACTTCCGCGACGGAGACTCGTTCGGCCTGACCTTCTTCGGCAACAACTACCTGCACTGGGTGCCGCTCACGAGCGATCCGTCGGCGTTCCGGAACTCGATCCCGTTCATGCGGCCGGAGACGGCGCCGCCTGGCTTCGGCGGGACAGAGATCGGCAAGGCCGTGCTCGGCGCGCGCGAAGTGCTGACGTCGCGCAGTGAAGGCGACCGCATGATGATCCTGATCACCGACGGCTTCAGCAGCGACTTGTCGAGCGGGGCCGAGATGGTGATCGCCAAGCGCCTGCGTCAAGACGGCATCAAGCTGTTCGCGGTCAACATCCAGGAGTCCGAGGCGCCCGGGGAGATCGTGAACCTCGCTCGCACGACGGGCGGCGAGGTGTTCAACCCCGGCGACACCAACGCGCTGGCAAGCGTGTTCGAGCAGATCGACGAGATGACCAAGGCCGAGCTCGAGCAGGGCACGGCGGAGCTCGTCGACTGGTTCTTCCCGTTCTGCATCGCGGGCCTCTCGGCGCTCGGCGTGTTCGGGCTGTTCCTGCTCGGGTGGAGGCACACGCCGTGGTAGCTCTTTACGTAGCGCTGGGCGCCTTCCTGCTGACGATGGTCGGCGAGGTCCTGCACGCGCGGCGCGTGCACCGGCTGCGTCACTTGCTGTTCGGCCCGAAGGGCGCGCCGGCGGCGTGGGCCAGCGCCGCGCCCTTCTTGCGGATCCTGTCGAGCAGCGCGCTCGCGTGGGGGCTGACGACGCTGATCTTCGTCGAGCCAAAGGTGCACGCCGGCGAAGAGATCTCCGACGACGAGTGGCGCCACCTGCTGCTGGTCTACGACGTGTCGCCGAGCATGATGCTTGAGGACGCGGGCGCGAGCGGCGACCAGACTAGGCACGAGCGCGCGCGCGAGCTGATCGAGTCGATGTTCGAGCGGGTCAAGATCGGCCAGTACAAGGTCTCGGTCATCGCGACCTACAACGGCGCCAAGCCGGTCGTGACGGACACCAAGGACATCGAGGTCGTCCGGCACATGCTCACCGAGGTCGACCTGCAGTACGCGTTCAAGGTCGGCAAGACCAAGCTGTTCGACGGCATCCAAGTCGCGTGCGACCTCGCGCGCAGCTGGCGCGTGAACAGCGCGCTCATGGTGATCGTCAGCGACGGCGACACGGTGCCCTCGACGGGGATGCCCAAGTTGCCGCCGTCGATCGGCGGGACCCTGGTGATCGGCGTCGGCGACCACCTCTCAGGCAGCTTCATCGGCGGCCAGCAGTCGCGCCAGGACGAGAGCACGCTGCGGCAGGTGGCGATCCGCACGGGCGGCGAGTTCCACAACGGCAACCGCCGCCAGGTTCCGAGCGACATCCTCAACGCGGCGGCCAAAGACTCGCGCAAACCGCTCTTGGAGCAGCTGACGCTGCGCGAATACGCGCTGCTCGCGGTGCTCTTGGCCTCGCTGGTCCTGGCGCTGCTGCCGGTGCTGCTCCACTACTTCGGCACGAGCTGGCGTCCAGGCGTCCACGCTGGGCGGCAGGCAGCCTGAGGAGCCGGATGCCGCTCTCCACAGACGTCACGATGTCCAGGGACGTCGAGGCGGTGTTCCCGCCGCTGTGCGTCGGGTGCCTCTCTGATCGTCCAGGGCTCGTGGCCTACCACGGCAGCCGGTTCACGTGGGGGCGAGTCTTCTTCGCCTGGCTGTGGCTGCTTCGTAAGCGCGTCCGCTGCGAGGTGCCGATCTGCGATGGGTGCCGCCATGCGGTGCATCGGCGCAAGTGGGTCGAGCTGCTGCTGCTCGTCGGCGTCGCCAGCGGCGTGGTCGCGATGATCTTCCCATGGGTGCAGTCGCTGGATCTCGGCCGGCAGTGGAGCAGGCTGATCGTGCTCGCGGCTGTGTTGCTCGGCTGGCTGCCGTACATCGTCTGGTCGGTGTTCCGGCCGCCGTTGTTCGACCTGACGGTGCGCGCAGAGCTCGTCGAGTATGAGTTCGCGAGCGCGGAATACGCGCCACTTCGTCGCGGCCAATGAGGGGCAGGTGGTCGACGTTGGCTGACGCCGCGGTCGAGGCCGCGCAGCTCTTGAGTTGGCCATGGCTGCAGGACTTACGCTCCACCACGGCCGGCCCCTTGGTGCTCGGCCAGGGATTTCAGTGGGCAGACGTCGTCGCCTACGGGGCGGCCGCTGTCACGGTCGGTCTCTGGGATCGGCGGACCGCGGCGCGTGGCGCCGAGGGGAACTTTTCTTACCGGTTGCCCCGGCGCGTCGCGGACGCCGATAGACTAGACGTACGCGCCGGAGGTCGGCGCGAACCACAGAACCCAACATGCGCAAAATCCTGCTGGTCGGATGGCTCGTGCTCCCGGTGGGGGCGTGGGCTTATCACGAAGGCCCTGGCCAGGACCGCGTCGCCCTCGAGGCGGCAGACGCGGTCATGGTGGCGGCCCACCAGGCGGCGAACGACGGCGACTGGAAGCTCGCGATCCGTGAGTATGAAGCCGCCCTCGAGTCGCTGCCGAAGGACCCCGAGGCGTACGACGCGCGCATCGCGCAGCGTCTGCAGATCGAGCTCAACAAGGCGCGGATGCAGTCCGAGGGCCTGATCGAGGCCCGCGACGAGCTGGCGACCCTGGTCGAGCAGCTGCAGGCCGACGCGGACACGGACGCCGCGCTGCTCCGCGACGCCCGCCAAGCGCTGGCGCGCGCGCAGTTCTACAAGACCTGGCTGATGCGCCTGGAGGGTCTCGACCGCAAGGTCTGGGGGCCGGAGATTGAGGCCGCTCGCCAGAACTGGCGCCTGCTCGCCGAGCAAGCGGGCAGCGAGTCGGAGAAGACGCTGCACCAAGAAGACCTAGAGGCGGCCGTGCGCCTCGCGCGGATGGAGATGGAGGACCTGCAAGGCCTGCCGCTCCCGAGCGAGTGAGCAGGTTGAAACAGTGGTAACAAGGCCGGTCGGCCTCGTAAGAGCAAGAGCAAGTCGAAGGGGAAGCCGAGCAACGGCGCGAGCGGCGGGCCGAAGTTCGGTCGCGGCGGCTCCTAGTTCGCCTCGCTCCTATCCAGCCCGTCAACGAGAAACGCGGCCGAAGGATCGGCCGCGTTTTTTGTTGTACGTGCAGCGCGGGGGACGCCCGAGAGCATCGGCGCGCGCGCGACGCTGGTCTACCGCGCCGGCGGGTTGATCTCGCGGATCACCGCGCCGCGTTGCTCGTCGAGCACCAGCACCGCGTAGCGGGTCGCGCCGCGGTTGGGGTCGTCGGAGACGCTGACGTAGTCAAACCTGCCGCGCAGGTCGGTGTAGCCGTCCTTGTGGAACCGCACCCGCCCGTCCGCCAGCCGCGCGAACACCTTGACGTAGGTCTTAGACAGCGGCTTGTTGGACTTGGGCTCTGAGACTGCGACCTGCCCGTAGGACTCGAGGAACTGCACGTCGAGCGCGTTGGCGAAGTACTGGCGGGAGCGGACGAGGCCGCCGGCGCGGACCTCAACCAGCACGTTCTTCTGCCAGAACTGCGGCGGCAGCTCGTAGGCGAGCTGAGACGCCGCCTGGTCGAGCGTCCGGGTCTCCTGGAAGTTCGGCTTCACGAACGCCGCCGACGCGCCGTCGGGGCCTGCGAAGGGCTGCGCCGAGAACGCGAACTCCACGTCGAGTTCGTAGTAGCGCACCTCGACCTCGTCGAGGTTCTTGTAGCTGATCGCCACGTCGCGGCCTTCGACCGCGAGCTCGAGCGCCGGCGCCGTCGCCGCGAGCGTCTGGGGCGTCTGCTCCTCGCCGCGGTCACGCGCATTGCCCTCGGCCTCGTCGAGCTGGGCGAGGACCTCGACGAAGCGAGCGCGCCAGTGGGCGGCGGGGTGCTGCTCGTGCTTGCTCGCGAGGCGGCGGGCCTTGTCGACGTCGCCGGTGAAGAAGCAGAGGTAGGCCGCGAGGTAGTCGTGCTGGACCTTGGCCTCGATCTGCTCGGGGTCGACGCGGTCGAACGCCTGCAGCGCCTCGGCGACGCGGTCCTGCAGCAGGAAGTAGTAGGTGACCGCGAGCCAGTCTGCGCTGTCGAGCTCGGTTCGGTAGCTCAGCACGTTCATGAACGCCGCGTACTGGTTAGCGAGGTCCTGGTTGCCGATCATCCGCGCGCGGCCGAGCTGGTGGGCGCGCTGATGAACCAGCGGGCTGAACTCCACGTGCTGGTAGCGACCGCGCTCCTTGGAGTCGATGCGCACGAGCGGCGCGTTGAGCGAGCGGCCGCAGCGGCCCAGGAAGTCGTCGCGGTGGCGGAGGTACTCAGCGGTCGCGTCTGCGTCACGGTGCAGCAGCGCGTAGGACCAGATGGTCAGGTCAAACGCGTGTCGGTCCCTGAGCTTAGGCAGCAGCGCCTCGTAGAACGCCCGTTCGCGCAGGCGCCAGCAGAGCTTGCTGAGGTCGAGCCGCTGGATGTTGTGCGCGTCGAGGAAGGCCAGCACCTCGGCCGGCGAGCCCTGCTGGGAGACGTGCTCCCAGGAGGCGGTGTCCACCTCGCTCGGCTCGGAGACGACCTCGAAGGCCTGGGGCCGAGCGAACGCGGCCAGCTTGCCCTTCTCTGCGGCGTGCACCGGGTAGTGCGCGAACGAGCCGGTCGCAGGGAAGTAAAACGAGTATTCGATGGTCTGCGTCGCGTACGGCTTCAGCGTCACCTGTTGGCCGCGCGTCCAGCGCCCGCTCTGCAGCGGCATCGCGCCGGCGGGCACCTGCAGCAGGACCTCGGCGACGCGCGCGCGGGACGAGGGGTTGGTGACCACGACTTGGCAGCCGTAAGCCACGTCTACGAGGAACTCCCCGGTCACGAAGGCGTCGCGCCGTTCTCCGTCGACCCACCGGTAGCGGTCGTCGAGGCGGAAGAAGTTCTGACCCAGCAGCAGCGGCTCGGCGTCCTTGTCCTCTTCGGTCGGCGCGATCTCCTTGCGGACCAAGAGCAGGGGCGAGGCGGCGGTCAGCGTGCGCTGCATGCCGTCGGTCGCGACCTCGTGTTCGCGGCCTGCGAACGGCAGGTCAAGCACGCTCAGCGCGAACATCATCTCGACGAAGCTGCCGCTCGCCTGGGCCAACGCCGTCGAGACGAACGGCGCGTCCTTCGACGCGGTCGCGTAGTCGACCCAGAACGAATTCACCGAGATGACCTTCGTGGTCGGGTCCTTGACGCTGCGCTGCCAGTAGTTGTGCTCGACCAGCAGGCGGGTCTTTTCGACGCCGCGGTACAGCTGGCGGACCTGCTGGCGTTGCTGCATCTCGCTCCCGAGGTAGAAGTTGTCCGCGCCCGTGTTGTCGAGCCGCTCCGCGACCTCCGCCTCGCCGGATTGGTCGAAGACCGAGCCCTCGGCGCGCCGATCCTGGCTCTCCAGCTTCCGCCTGCGCGCTGCTTTGTCGTCCTGCAGGCTGCGTTCAGCGCGGACTTCGCCCCCGCCTCCGCCCCCGCGGGGCTTCGGTGGACCGGCGGGTCCGCCCGTAGCAGGCCCCGCAGACTTGGGCGCGCGTCCTCGACTCCGGCGCGGCGCCTCGTTGGGCGCGACCGCGGCAGCGTCCTTCTCCAGGGCTTTCTCCATTTCCCGCAAGCCGCCGCGGACGACGCTCTCGCCGTGGCTCTTGGCGTTGAGCCCGTTGCTCTCGAGCGCGAGGGCGAAGAGGGCGTTGACCCGACCCGTGTCTACCGGGTTCAGCTCAAGGGCTTCGCGAAGGACCCGTGCGACGGCCGCGGGCTCTTGGCCGCCGACGCGCTGGGCCAGCAGGATCTTCTCTACGAGGTTGAGCCGCGCGAACTTCCAAGGCTCGAGGTAGGCGCTTAGATCTCGCTCGAGCAGCCACTCGTCGAGGAAGGTCTTGTCGAGCTTGTTCGCGAGGAAGGGCCGCACGACGGCGCCGAAGAACTGAGGGTCTTTCTGGTGCACAAAGAAGTGCAGCTCATGGCACGCGTGCTTGCCGTAGAGCTCAAGCTTGCGCTCGGGGCTCATACCCGCCCACTCCATCAAGAAGGCGAACTTCTGCAGGTCGGCGTCCTTGCTGATGGTCGTGAACAGCTGGAAGACGTCGGCCAAGCTGTCGTAGATCTCGAGCTCTGGCGCGGCGGACGCGTCGATGGTGACCGCGCCGCTCGCGGCGACGAACTCGATGCGGCGGTCCTCGACGAAGTGCTGCTGCGGTGACAGCGCCTCGGGCAGCGTGCGCTGGCGCGGCTCCAGCCGCTGCTCGGTCCGCGTCATGGTGTCGTAGACGGCCTGGCTGCCGTCGATCGCGACGACGTGCAGGTGTTGGCCCTCACCGAGCGCTTCGAGCGGGACGGTGACCACGCCGGCTTCGTCAGGCTTGAGGTTGGTCAGCAGGTGCGAGCCCTCGGGGAGGTAGTCGAGGTTGGCGAGTACGCCGGCGCTCGAGCTCGGCGAGGCTGCCGTCGCGGCCACTGGCGCCGCCGCCCCGCCGCGCCCTGCGCGACTGCGTTCGCCGAAGCGGCCGCCCGCGCCGCCGCCGAGCCCGATCGCAGAGTTCCACGAGAAGGGCTGATACTCCATCGTGTTGAGCAGCAGGCTGGGACGCTCCAGCATGTTGCCGGGATACTTCTCGGCGAAGCGACGATCGAGCACGTAGCGGTACTCGTCGCTGAGCTTGCGGCCGGCGTGGTAGGTGCTGGCGACGCGATCCACCGTCGCCGCCACGGCGGCCGTCACGTCCTCCCCCTGGAGCCCTTCGAACAGGTCGAAGGCCGGCAGGTAGCGCGTCGCGACCGCGTGGACCCGGGTGGTGGCGCTGGCGTTGGCGAGCTGGACTTGGACGGACTCGCCGTCAGTTGCCATGCCCAGGACCTGCAGCGGCCGCGCGGACGTGGCCGCGAGCGCGCGGTCACGCCCGACGAGGTAGCGGCCGTCGCGCGCGCCTCTGGTCACCCGCACGACCACGCTCTGGCTCGATCGGTGCAGCCGCAGCTCGTAGTCGCCAGGCCCGAGGTCCCGGAGCTCCACGAAGCCGTCTGCGATCGCCAGCTTGTCAAACGCGTCTTCGTTGTGCCCCAGCAGCGACAGTTCGGCGCGCGTCGGCGCGACCTCCGCGCCCTGGTAGGGAACGCGGACCGTGTCGCCGACCGTCGCGTGTAGCACCGAAGGAATCCGCGCGCGAGCGTGGTCCAGCGCGAAGCTGCCGCCGCTGCCCCCATCTTTGCTGACCTCGACGTTCGTGACGCCGGTGAGCGCGCCGAGCGCGACCCGGCCGTCCTGGTCGGTTTGCAAGGCGACCTGGATCGGGTCGGCATAGTCGCGGTGTGTGAGCGTGAGGCGGCAGACGCGTCCTGCCTGTGCCTCGCCGTTCTTGCCGCGGAGCTCGACGGCGTAGCCGCTAGAGGTACGGATCAGCATCGGGACGCCGGTCTCGGCGGTCGCGTCGATCTGGTTGAACTGGAAGGTGCGGTCACAGCCCGACAGCTGGACCAACTTGCCGTCCATGCCCTTGAGCGAGCCGCTCAGCTCGACGTCGAGGCGCACGAGGCGCGCCGGGACGCGGAGCTCGTGGGTCAACTCGCGTCCGTCCACGAGCTCCAGGTCGCGCACCTCTTGGCGGGTGGACTTGCCGTCGAGGTCGGTCGCGGTCACCACCAGCAGCGGGCGCTCGAGGAGCTTCAGCGAGATCGGGTGCGCGGCGAGTCGCAGCTGGGGCCGCAGCACCAGCGTCGCCGTATTGTCGGCGATGAGCGCTTCACGGTCCAGGTGCGCGCTGCCGACCAGCTCGTAGGACTCCTGGAGGTGGCGGAAGGAGGCCATCGAGGAGCGGGCGCCGCGACGCAGCACCAGCTCCTTCGTGCCTGGGTCGGTCGAGAACGGGATCAGGATTTCGCCGCGGTCGTCCGCTGCGTATTCGCGGCCGCCGAACCAAGCGACGGCGTCCGGCTGGTGGATTCCGCGTTCGTCGTAGACGCGCACCAGCTGGCCCGCCGCCGAGGTGCGGGCGACCATGTGGAGGCTGCCCTTGTGGAGGACCGCGCGGCTGCTGGTGCCGTTGCCGACGAAGTCGACTACGTAGGTGCCGGGGTTGCGCAGCATCGGCAGGTCGAAGCTGCGGCGGACACGGCGGATCGGTGGCTCAGCGTACTGGTAGGTCTGCTCGAAGTTGGCGACGACCCCGTCAAGGTTGATGCTCGCGTCGACGGCCTTCTGCTTCTCGACGTGGTAGCGAAACGCGTCGATCTCGAAGACCTTGACCACCAGCGTCTCGATGTTCTTCGTGTCGAGCTCGAGTTGGACGGCCTCGTCGGCGCCGAAGTCCTCCTGCACGTCGGCGGGGAAGCGGAGCTCGACGCGCTGCTCCAGCTGCTCGACCCTGGCCGGGTCGTCCAGCAGCGAATACCAGCGCTCGGGGTCCCCGACGCCGGCGAGCAGCTTGGTCTCGGCCAACACGCCTTCTAGCCAGCGACGGTCGAGGAAGTTGCTGTATGCCTCGACGCTGTCCTCGGTGGTGAAGAAGCGCTCGAGGCAGGCCCGGACGAGCTCACGGTCGCTGCGGATCGGGTCCATGAGCGACGGGAAGCGTCGCTTGAGGTCGACGTGCGCGGCGCGGTCGCCGTAGCGCTTGAGGTGGGACTTACTGACGAAGCCGTCGCGTCGCGGCAGCTGGATGTAGGCGAGGAAGCGCTGCTTGTCGGGCGCACCCTGCGCGAGGTCGTGGCGCAGCCAGTGGTAGAGCACGTGCGCCTTCAGCGAATTGAACGACGGACCGAGGCGCTCCGCGAACGACCAGAGCCGCTGCAGGTGCGCGGCGCGCATCTTGGCGTCGGCGTACCACGCGGCGTCGGCGTCGGGCTGCAGGCGGGTCAGATACGCGTTGACGAAGCGGCTGTCCTGCAGCAGCGCAGGGCGCAAGGCGAGGCACTCGTCGAGTTGTCCGCGCCGCAGCTGCGTGTGGACGTCGAGCGAGCCGAAGCCGCGGCTCTCACGATGCGCCAGGTCGCGCACGACCAGCGCAGGCAGGTTGGGAACGTCGGGTCGGTCGAGGCGTCGCAGCAGGCTGTGCAGCTGCTTGTCGTCGAGCTGCCCTGCGGCCAGCCGGAGCAGCGCGCCCCGCTGGAACCCGTCGATGGTGCCGGGGTGGTTGTTGAAGGCGCGCTCGGTCAGGGCCTTGGTCGACAACAGCGCAGGGTCGAGGCGTGACGGTAGGTCGCTCCGGGCGCCTGGCAGCACCCGCTCGTGCTGGAAGTTCACGTCGAGCCGCTCGCGCAGGAAGCCGTAGGTGCGCTCTGGGTCCTGGCCGTAGCTGAGCAGCGCCTCGCGGTTCTCGATCTCGACGACCTGGTAGTTGCGCCCGTGCCGCTTGATCCAGATCGGCAGCACCTTGCGGACCGTCTCGAAGTCCCGCGCGTCGAGGCGCTCGCGGCAGTGGTAGTAGTAGTAGTCGCGCGTGCCTGGGATCAGCTCGGCGACGACGGCCGCGCGGTCCCTGGCTAGGGCGTACCGCTCCTCGAATCCGACCGGGGTGCCTTGCGCGGTGATAGCGGCCGGGCACGCGGTGAGGGCGATCAGCGTGGCGAACGCGCGGCGTGAAGCGGGGCTGAGCATCATGATGTCGGTAGGTGGCGGCCGCGCGTGCGGGGCGCAGTGGAAACGGAGTCGTGCACGCGTGCTCGAATTGTCGGGCTCCGCGCTAGATCAGCAACGGCTTCGACGCTGGGAGGTTCCGTGTTTCTTGGCGGTCAGGCGGAAAGCCGCGTCATTTGCCCTGACCCGTAGGCAGCACGGCTAAACTGGGATCTCCTCTCACACCGGAGAAACCACATGCAGATTCGTTCGACCTGTGTCGTCCAAGCGCTGCTGGCCACCTCCCTCTTGTTCGCCCCTGGCCTTAGGGCTCAGGGCGGCTCGGCGAAGGCCGAGACGTTCGCGGCGATCCAGCAGGAGCTCGAAGCGGCCAGCAAGGATTGGATGGCGTCCTACCGCAAGGCGTCTGGAGACGGCGCGAGCAAGGCCGAGCTGTCCGAGCTGAGGTCGAAGCGACCCAACCCAAAGGACTACGTCGCGCGCGTGCGGTCCATCGTCAAGGCGGACGCATCTAGCGACGACGCCGGCCAAGCCGCGGCGTGGTTGATCACGCGCGGCCGGGTCAGCGGCGACGACCTCGGCTTCGCGCTCGACGTGCTCGGCAAGCACCACATGGGCAGCGACCACGTGACGGGCGTGATGTCGGCGCTCACGCGGAACCCGGCTCCCGCGGTCACGGCCTTCCTCGCTAAGGCAACCAAGCGCGCCCAGGGCGACGACCTCGCGATGGCGCTGATGGCGTCGGCCGAGCAGCTCAAGTCGGCCGCGGGCACCGCCCGCACGCTGTCCGCGGGCACCGACGCAGACCTCGAGCGCTACGCAGGCTTCTACGGCAAGGAGGCGGTCGACGTGCTGAAGGCGTCTGACGCGGACGCGATCGAGGCGAAGTCGGTGGCGCTGTTCGAGCGGATCGTCGGCGACGAGGCGATGAGCGCGGTCGAGTATCGCCGCAAGCGGCTCGGGGAAGCCGCGACGAGCGCGCTGTTCGAGCTGAAGAACCTGTCGATCGGCAAGGTCGCGCCCGACATCGTCGGCGAAGACCTCGACGGCACGCCGATGAAGCTCAGCGACTACCGCGGCAAGGTCGTGGTGCTCGACTTCTGGGGAGACTGGTGAGGCCCGTGCAGGGCCATGTACCCACACGAGCGGTCGCTCGTGAAGCGTCTCAACGGCAAGCCCTTCGCCCTGCTCGGCGTCAACTCCGATCGTGACCGCGAGAAGATCCGCGAGACCGTCAAGGAGAAGGGGCTGACCTGGCGTTCGTTCTGGAACGGCGGGAGCACCCGCGGGCCGATCTCGACCAAGTGGAACGTGCGCGGCTGGCCGACGATCTACGTGCTCGACGAGAACGGCGTCATCCGCTTCAAGAACGTACGCGGGGAAGCGATGGACCACGCGGTCGACTCGCTGCTCGCCAAGATCGACGGCGAAGCGGGCGGCGACCAGGGCGGCGAACGCTAGCCGACCCGGTCCCATACGGAGTGAGCCCGCCGTCGGCATGATCCGGCGGCGGGCTCGTTCGTTTTTGCGGCGGCCGCGCTCAGGCCGCGCCGTTAGATCAAGCCGCGGATGCGGTCGTCCAGCGCGTCCTGGTCCTTCGTGAAGCTCGCCAGGGCCGCGGCGGTCAGCGCGCCGTCCCAGCTGCAGGTGCCAGCGCGCACGCGCTCGACCCAGCTCTGGTAGATCGGGATCTTGCCTTCGCCGGCGATCCGCTCGGACTCATCGGTGGAGAACTGCGGGAACAAGTCGCCGGCGCCGCTGTCGGCGAGCGTCGACAGCACGTCGTCCGCGGTCGCGCTCTCGGCGTCTAGGCCCGCGGCGTTGGCCGCGGCCGTCTCGAACTGGCTGTCAATGTCCCAGAAGCAGGTCAGCCGGTCTCCTGCGACGTCGACGTTCGCGGCGAACTGAACCTCGGGGTCGCCTCCGGTCTTGTCCGAAATCGTCGCGGCGTCGGGCGCGAGGTCGACGAAGCCCTTGGCTGCGCCGGTCGGCATCGTGAAGACGTCGAGGCCGAGCAGGTCGTGGACCTGGTCGCCGTTGCGCATCGACGCGCCGATCTGGCGAACGTCCGCGCCGCCTTGGTTCTTCAGCCGCCGCAGGCCTCGTTGGCTGGCGAGCGTGGCCTTCTCGCCGGCGTTCTTGCCGTCGCCGAGGTCGTTGTCGCTGAGGAACGCGTTGATGCGGCCCATGAAGACGTTCACCCAGGTGGGCTTGGCGAGCGCGCCGATCAACCAGTTCTGCCGCGCCGAGAAGCCGAGGGTGAAGTTGAGCCGGACCCCGTCGTCGGACAGCCGCCGCGCGGCCAGCAGTCCAGCCGGCGTCAGCGGGACCTTGACGATGAAGCGCTCAGGGCAGATCGCGTGGAAGCGCTTGCCGTACTGATAGCTCGCCTCGGCGTCATGGCTGATCGCGGTGTGCAGCTCAACGGAGACGTCCGCGTCGAAGTTGCGGACGAGCTTGAGGCCGTGCACCGCGTTAAGCGCGAAGGCGACCTCTTGCACGACGTCGCGGGCCTGGCCTCCTTGGTCTTGGATCAAGCGCGCAGCGCTGGGGACCAGCTCGTCGTAGATGCCCTTTTGGACCTCTTTGTTCAGCAGCGTGTTGTTGGTGGTCAGGGCGACGAACTCGCGCACCCAGAGCGAGCGCGCCGCGTCGATGTCGCCGGTGTCGAGCCACAGCGACGTTCCCGTCGCGGTGACCGCAGACCAGAGCGAGGAGCTGGGGAAGCTCTCTCGCTGCTGCGGAGCGTCTGGGACTTGGCCGTGGCAGAAGTCTGCGACGGCGCTAGCGAGAGGAGAGTCGTGGAGCGGAGCCGTGGTCATCAATGGGTCGTAACGCGTGCTAGGCGTTGCCCTCGGCGACGCCCTTGGCCTGCTGCTCTTCGGCAGCCTGCGCCCGGTCGGCCTCTTGGGGGGCGAACGCGGCGTGGTGTTCTTGCAGGGGGGCGACCGCCAGCGGCTTCTTCATCCAGTTCTCCATGCCCTGGATCGTCGCGGACGCCGCGGCGAGCGTGGTGATGCACGGGATGCGGTGGCTGGCCGCGGAGCTGCGGATCAAGCGGTCGTCGCTGCGCTCTCGGCGGCCGCTCGGTGTGTTGATGATCAGCCGGACCTCGCGGTTGACGACGAGGTCGAGCACGTGCGGGCGCCCTTCGTGGATCTTGTAGACGCGCTCCACGGGGATGCCGGCGTTCTGCAGCGCGCGCGCGGTGCCGCCGGTCGCGACGATCTCGAAGCCGAGCCCGGCGATCCGGTCGACCAGCGGCAGGATGACGCGCTTGTCCTCGTCGCGAACGCTGACGAACACCTTGCCCTCTCGCGGGAGCGTGTTGCCGGCGCCGACCATGGCCTTCGCGAACGCGCTGCCGAAGCGCTCGTCGATGCCCATGACCTCGCCGGTGGACTTCATCTCCGGGCCGAGCACGGTGTCGACGCCCTGGAACTTACCGAACGGGAACACCGGCGCCTTGACGGAGAAGAACGGCGGCTCGAGGCGCTCGATGACGCCCAGGTCGCTGAGGCGCTCCCCGAGCATCACGCGCGCCGCCATCTTCGCGAGCGGTTGACCGATCGCCTTGCTGACGAACGGGACGGTGCGCGAGGCGCGCGGGTTCGCCTCGATGATGTAGACCTTGGGGCCCTTGACGGCCCACTGGACGTTCATCAGGCCGACGACGTTGAGGGCCTTGGCGAGCTTGCGCGTCTTTTCCGCGATCTCTTGGACGACCGCGTCGCTGAGGGTGTAGGGGGGCAGCGAGCAGCTGGAGTCTCCGGAGTGGATCCCAGCCTCCTCGATGTGCTCCATGATGCCGCCGATGATGACCTCATCGCCGTCGCTGATAGCGTCGACGTCGACCTCGATCGCAGAGTCGAGGAACTTGTCCACGAGCAGCGGACGCTCTTCCGAGAACATCCGGTTGCGCTCCATGTAGCCGATCAGCGCGTCGCGGTCGTAGACGATCTCCATCGCGCGGCCGCCCAGCACGAAGCTCGGGCGCACCAGGACCGGGTAGCCGATCTCCGCGGCCGCCGCGAGGGCCTCTTCTGCGTTGGCGGCCATGCCGTTCGGCGGCTGGTCGACGCCCAAGTCCGAGATCAGCTTGCTGAACAGGTCGCGGTCCTCGGCGGTGTCGATCATGTCGACGCTGGTGCCGACCAGCGGCGCGCCGTGGTCTTGGAGCCCGCGCGCGAGGTTCAGCGGCGTCTGGCCGCCGAACTGCACGATCACGCCGCGCGGCGCGATCCGATCGACGACGTTCATGACGTCCTCGTGCGTCAGCGGCTCAAAGAACAGCATGTCGGAGGTGTCGAAGTCCGTCGACACCGTCTCGGGGTTGCTGTTGACCATCACCGTCTCGTAGCCGAGCTCGCGCAGCGCGAGCGCGGCGTGCACGCAGCAGTA
>JAYYEE010000169.1:0-5275 GCA_036160175.1 Planctomycetota bacterium | reverse complement strand
AACGTCCGGTAGCTGAGGTCCCAGACGATCTCACCGACCGGCGCGTTGACGCCGAGCTGGGAGAGGAAACCCGCCCAGTTGCCCTTCTGCGGGCCGCCGCCACCCATCATGCGCGCTTGCTGGCCGCCCTTGGGGTCGTCGGCGGCCGTGCCCGGCGCGCCGAGCGGCTGCGGGTCCTCGAACAAGATCGTCGGGTTGCCAGCGAGGATCCAGGCCTGGAGGCGATCCATCGGCTCTTGCTCGAGCGAGCTCGCTTGAGGCACGACCAAGCAGTCCAAACCGTCGGGGTAGTCGCTCGCGGGGTCGACGTTCTCGATCTTGTATTGCTGCTCAAGCTCCTGCGCGATCGCCCAGCGGGGCTTCTGCGCGAAGGTCTGCATGTCGAAGCCGCCGAACAGCTCGACGTCCGTCTTGAGGATCCCCACCGTCTTGCGGCCGGCGTTGCTGACCGTGCGGATGCTCCGCATCAGCTCGTACTCAAGCGGGACGGCCGGACCGACGAAGGGGGTGACGACCTCGTTCGTCCCGCACTGGACCGCGAAGCCCAAGTACATCTGGATGTCCGCGAGGCCGCCGCCGGGGAGCGGGACCGTCACTTGCTGCGAGCGGATCCCGAACTCGTCCTCGGCGCGGCGCGCCTCTTGCGAATACGGCTCGGGGATCACGACCTGCTTCTCGACGGCCGCGCCGCCGATCGAGTCGAACTGATCGAGCAAGTTCAGCAGCAGCTTCTTCTGCTGCACGAAGGTCTCAGGCACCTGCTCGCTGACGTATGCGGTGATGTAGACCGGCTTGTCCCGGTCGAGATCCGACAGCAGCGACGTGGTCTCGCCGCCGAGCGAGTGGATCCCCTCGACGGTCAGGTCCACCCGCGGCAGCGACTGCACGCCGATGACCGTGGCCGCGAACGCGACCACCGAGAAGCTCGCGAAGCGCGCGCCGCTGTGCACGCCCATCGCACCGTCTCTCCAGTGACGTCGCCCGAGCAACGCGAGCCCGAGGTAGAAGAAGGACACCGTCACGCCCACGAAGAGCAGCACGCCCGAGAACGGCAGCTCGCCGCCGGCGAACAGGCGGAATTGGCCGATCGGGCCGTTGGTCGCCCAGCTGAGGAAGCCGAGCCAGCCAGCGACCTTGCCGAAGTAGACGACCGCGGCGCAGAGCAGGATCGAGACGATCAACGCGACCGTGCCGTTCTGCGTCAACTGCGAGCCGACCATCGAGATCGCCACCAGCATGACACCGAAGAGCCAGTAGCCGAGGTAGTTGGCGGCCAGCTGCCCCAGGTCAGGGTTGCCGAGCATGAAGAGCGCCAGCGGCATCACCAGCGTGAACAGCAGCGAGATCGTGTAGACGTAGACCGCCGCCAAGAACTTGCCGAGCTGCAGGTCCAGGTCGGATCCCGGCAGCGTGAACAGCAGCTCGTGGGTGCCGTTGGCGCGCTCGCTCGCCCAGATGTTCATGGTGGACGCCGACACGAACACGATCGCCAGCAGCGGGAACCACGGGTCGTTGAGCGTGTCGAGGTTGGCGAGGTTGTTCGCGAAGAACGCCGACGAGAACATCAGCGCGCCGCTGCAGAACAGCACAAACAGGATGATAAAGACGTAGCCGGTCGGGTTGCCGAACCAGCTCGCGCGGTCGCGCTTACAGATCGCGCGGACGATGTTGAGGTTCATCTCGGGCGTCTCCTAGTTCTCGTTGGTCAGCGCGTGGAACGCCTGGTCCATCTGACCTGCGCCCTTGCTCTTGAAGTCTGCGGGGGTGCCGTCGAACGCGAGCTTGCCGTCGTTGACGAGCATGACGCGGCCGGCCATCGCCTCGACCTCCTGGAAGAGGTGCGTCGAGAGCAGGATCGTCCGCGTCTCGCCGAGCTTCTTGACGAGCTCGCGCACGTGGCGGATCTGGTTGGGGTCGAGGCCGGTGGTAGGCTCGTCGAGGATCAGCACCTCAGGGTCGTGCAGCAGCACCTGCGCCATGCCGACGCGCTGCTTCTGGCCCTTACTGCACTTGCCGATCGGCTTGTCGAGCAGCTCGCCGAGGTCACACTCGGCCGTGACGTAGTCGAGTCGCTCCCCGAACCTGCGGCCTAAGCCGCGCGCGTCGCCGAAGAACTGCAGCAGCTCGCGCGCTGTCATCTCAGGGTAGAGCGGGCCGTTCTCTGGCAGGTAGCCAAGCTTCTCGGCGGCGCGGGCGCGCTCCGTGACGACGTCGACGCCGCACAGCCGCGCCTGCCCGGCGGTCGGCGCGAGGTAGCCGGTTAGCACCTTCATCGTGGTCGACTTACCGGCGCCGTTGGGGCCGAGGAACGCGACGACTTCGCCGCGGCGGATCGTGAACGACAGATGATCGATGGCGGCAAACGACCCGTAGTATTTGCACAGGTCGACTGCCTCGATCATCGGCTCTGCTGATGTCTCGAGGTCCATTTCAGAGAAGGCGGTGAGGAACGACTGGGGCGAGGCGCGGCCGCGCCCAAAGAAAACGGGGCAAAAGGCTTAGCGCGCGTGCCCACTGCGTGCAACGGTCCACAGCGCTCGGGCCGCGCGCCAACCGGACGCGGTCAGCGCGCGCCTCGAGGCTCTCGACGGGCGGCGCGCGACGAAACTCCCGGCTGGACGAAGAGATGCGACGCTCGCGCTCAGCGACAGCGGCGGGCGCCGACGCTCCAACCCCAGGCCCCGCCCCACGACCACGGGTCGTAAAACCCACGGGGGCCAGCGCCCCAGTAGGCGCCGCTCCAGGTCGGATCGCCCCACATCAGACCGCCTGGCCCAAAGCGGGAGCGGATCGGCGCGAACGGGGTGGCCTCCCCATCGAGGTCCCCGTCGACGCCGCGGACGGCCCACCGCAGGGTGAACGCGTCCACGTAGCTGGGATACGTCGTGCTCGGCCGGAACACGAGGTCGACCCGCGAGGTCGCTCCAGGCGCGGCCCGCGCGTCGCCGGCGACGTCGACCGGCGCCATCGGCGGCTGGACGTCACCGGCGAGGGACAGCTCCTCGACCTGGAGCGAGCCCAACACCACCTCCAGCGGCCCTTCGCCGTTGTTCTCCAGCTCGATCGCGAGGTGAAGGTCGACGACCTCTTCGTCGTCCGCCGCGTAGCGCGCCTGCGCGCCGTCAGACCAGACGCGGAGCTGGCCGCGGAACCGATCGCCACCGCCGCCCGAGACCTCGTAGACCGCCGCAGGGAGCCCCTCAGGGCTGGTGCCCGTCACGTTTTCGCGCGGCTCGAAGTAGCGCGGCTGCCAACACCCCGCGGCCGCGAGCGAGAACAGGAGCCAGCAGAGGCTTCGCATGCGCTGATTGTCTCCTCCCGACTGCGCTCGGGGCAAGCCCCGCCGTCGCTCGCATCCGCGCGGGCCCACGCCGCGAAGCCGACCGCATGAAGACGTGGCGCCTACGAAGCAAGCTCTGGGTGCCCCACGCGCCGGAGCAGGTGTTCCCGTTCTTCGCCGACGCCGGCAACCTCGAGCGGCTGACGCCGCCCTGGCTGTCGTTCCAGATCCACACGCCGCCCCCGATCCAAATGGAGGTCGGCGCCCTGATCGACTACCGCATCACGGTGCGCGGGCTCCCGCTGCGGTGGCGCACCCGGATCGCGCGCTGGGAGCCAAACGTGGCCTTCGCCGACGAGCAGCTCCACGGCCCCTACAGCGTCTGGCACCACACCCACACCTTTACGCCACAAGACGGCGGCACGGTGCTCGGCGACGACGTCGTCATGCGCCCGCGCGGCGGACCGTTCGCGGCGCTGCTGATGCGGCTCATCCGACCGGACGTCGCGCGGATCTTCCGCTATCGCGCCAAGGTCATGGCAGAGATCTTCGGGAGCAGCGAGGATCAGGCCTCTGTGCAGTGGGCGGGCGGCCCGTCCGTCAGCGCCCTAGCCGGTGCACGGTGACCGGCATCTTGCCGCCGACCCGCTCGACCACTTCGCTGGGGTAGCGCTGCAACAGCTCGCGCGGCGCGCCGAACGCAGGCTCCATGTCGCGGTCGATCGGCGTCTCTACTAGGTAGAGGGCGCCGAGGTCACCTTGGCGCTGTAGCTGCGAGACGCGCGCGCCGAGGCGCTGGAACGTCCGCACCGAGACCGCGGCGTGCCCCTTGACGATCAGGTGCTGCGCCGCCGCGCCGACCCACAGGGTGCGACCAGGATCGCCCGGGAGGCGCGCGACCACGCCGTCGAGCGCCGTCGTCAACGCCGCCATGTCCAGCGTCGGGAACGCGCGGCCGAGCGCGACGTCTCGTATCCGCAGCCCGGCGAGCGCGACCGCGAGCCCCAGCGTCAACAGGGCGCCGCGGCGCGTCAGCGCGCGGGCCAGCGCCAACGGCGCGAGCGCGCAGAGCCACGCAACGGGCAGGAACAACCGGAGCGCGGTCGGATCGCCGGCGTCGCTGTAGAACCACGCTAGCACCAGCAACGTGATCGCTGCCGCGGGCGCCGCGACCAACAGGTCTCCCTTTGACGCCTGCCCAGCGCGGACGCGCATCCCCAACGACAAGACCCCGACGATCGCGACGATGCCCGGCATCGCGTTGTCGGGAGACGGCGAAAACAGCGCAGACAGAAAGGGCGTCACGTGATCGGCGAAGTTCGCGAACGACACGAGCGCGCGCCCCGCGGCTTCTGGGGTGAAGTTGGGGTCTCGGGCGTGATCCGCGAGCAGCACCAACGGCGCGACCAGCGTCGGCACCGCGGCGAGCGCCCACCGACAGCGCGTCGTCATCACAAATCGACCCCGCGCGGCGAACGCGGCGAGCAATCCGAGCAAGACCGCCGCAGGCAGCGACTCGTAGCGCGACTGCGCGAACAGCGCGCCGCAGCCGAGCAACGCCGCGAAGCGCGGCTCGTCTGGCCGCGCGACGAAGCCGAGGGCCGCGATCGTCGCGAGCGCGAGCGTCACCGTCGCGAGCAGCTCAAAGCCCGCAGACGTCGCGACGACGCTCGTCAACGGCACCGCCACCAACCACAGCGGCGCGGCGAGACCCGCCGCGAGGCCCAGCCGCGCGCGGACCGCCGCGAACACGCTGAACAAACCGAGCCAGAGCAGCGCGGCGTTGACGACGAAGGCGTTCTCCACGCGGTAGCCGGCCACGCCGTGCACCAAGCTGCACAAATACGCGAACAGCGTCGGCCGCTTGTCGACCATGTTCTCAAGCGGGAAGGGCTGCCCCTCGAACGGGATCGCGCCGGTCGTCATCACCGCCCGGCCGTGCAGGTGCATGTTCTGGGACACGCCGAGCAAGCTGGTCTCGTCGAACTGCACGCG
>JAYYEE010000168.1:0-3544 GCA_036160175.1 Planctomycetota bacterium | reverse complement strand
GGTCGTCGTCGCCTGCTTGATGGCGGGCTCGTTGACGCTGGCGTTTTCTTCGGTGAGCAAGCGCGTCGCCGACGAGCGCCGCACCCTCGCGCTGGCGCTCGTGCAGAGCTGCATCCAGCTGGGGCTCGCGTTTGGTCCGCTGTTGGGCACCGCGGTCGCCGCCACCGCGGGTGGTACGGATTTTCGGCGCGCGTTCGCCACGGCCGCTTGCTTGTGTGGCGCCGCGGGCGTCGGCATGGTGTGGCTGCGCCGCCGGGAGCGTCTGGCGGGTTGACGCCATGTGCTCGCTGATCGTCCTCCGCGGCCTCGACCGCGCCTACCCGCTGTTCGTCGCTGCGAACCGAGACGAGCGCACGGACCGACCGTCCTCATCCCCTAGGTCTTGGCGAGGCCAGCGGCGCCAGCTGCTGTCTCCTCGAGACGAGCGCGCAGGCGGGACGTGGTTGGCTGTCGACCGCGCGGGCCGGGTCGCGGCCGTCACCAACGTCGCCGGGGCGCCTGCGGTCCCCGGCGCGCCGTCGCGGGGGCACCTGCCGCACCTCGCGCTCGACCATGACGACCTCGAGGCTGGCGTCGAGGCCGTGCTCCGGCACGTCGAGGAGACGCCGCACGCAGGGTTCCAATTGCTCGTGGCGGCAGCAGACCGCGCGTGGGTGGTGCGCTACGTCGACGGCGTGGCGGCGTGCGAGGAGCCCACGGCGTCGACGCTCGCGTTGACCAACGAGCACGCGCTCGGCGCGTGGTCGCCCCGCGGCCTCGCCGGCGCGCTCGCGCCGGACTTGGGCCGCGACGCGCGCTTGGAGCGCTTGGCAGAGTGCCTGCGTGACCGCGGCGGCGACGGCCATCACGCAGTTTGCAAACACGGCGACAGCTACGGCACTGTCTCGAGCTCGCTGATCGCGCTGTCGCGTCTAGGCCGCGGGCCGTCGATCTGGCGCTACGCCGCCGGGCCGCCTGACGTGACGGCGTATCGCAGCTACGAGGTCTCGCCCGCTCGACGCGACGGCTAGCGCCTCAGCGCTGCTCGTCGAGCGCGGCGAGGTTGAGCTTCGCGTTCTCCGCGGCAGCGGTCGCGGCGGCGCGCCGCGTCGCCGGCGCGTCGTCGTCCGCGAGGATGGTGCCGGCGAGCGCCAGGCACTTCTCGTACATCTGCCGGGCCTTCTTCAGGTTCTCGGGCGTGGCGAGGTGGTATTGCAGCACGACGCCGCCGTCGTTCCAGAGCTGTGGAGAGTCGGGCTCTCGTTGGATCGCGTATTGGTACGACGTGTCGGCACGCTCAAACTCGCCGGTCTCGCGGCACAGGAACGCGTGGTTGTTCCAGGCGTCGGCCGAGTCCTTCAGGCACGCGGTGACGTGGTTCAGGTCGCGGCTGTTGCCGATGCGCTTCTGTTGGAACGCGCGGTCGGCCAAATACTGGATGATGGCAGCGACTTGGACCCGTTGCTCCGTCTTCAGGGCCCGCAAGACGTCGGCGAAGCCGGGCGCGCTGCGCTGCGCGAAGGTCGCCGCGTGTCGCTCTGCTGCGTCGTGGTCGTCCAGGTAGTAGGAGCACAGGAACGCGTAGTAGTTGGCGTTGTCGGCAGCGGGGTCGTCCTCGCGGACCTTCAAGAAAGCCTCGAGCGCCTCGTCGAACCGCAGCCCGTCGAGCAGCGCCCGCCCCTCATGAAAGCGCAGCGCCGCAGCCTTGCGCCGCTTTTGGACTGGTGGGTGGGGCGCGCTCGCCTCGTAACGCGCCCGCAGCTGCCGGTAGAGCTCGAGGCGCGCCTGCCAGTCGAGGCCGCTGGTCAGCTGCGCGTGGTCGACGGCGACCTCGGGGTCGATCGCCAGCGCGTCGTGGAGGTGGTCCCGCGCCGCTTGCCGCTTGCCGTCGAGGCTGGCGAGCTGGCTCAGCGCGACGTGTGGGTGCGCGCGCGTTGGGTCGAGCTCCGCTGCTTTCACGAAGGCGCCGCGAGCCTTCAGCCGCTGTTCATGCAGCTGCTTGACCACCTGTACGCGGGCCGCCTCGTCGTCGCCGACCTTGCTTAACTCGGCGAGGTAGAGCTGGAATCGGTCCTTGGCGAGGCGTCCGACGAGCACGTGTGCGCCCGGCCGCTCTGGGTGGCGTTCGACAGCTTGGTCCGCGTGCCGCTGGGCTTCGTCCCACTCGCCGAGGAGGTAGCGGCACTGGGCCAGCAGCAGGCGGCAGTCGGCGTGCGTCGGGTCGCGCCGCAGCACGTCTTCGCAGATGGCGGCGGCCTCGGCCCACGAGATCTCTGGCTCGACGACGCCGGCGTCGCGCTCGGTCTGCAGCAGCAGCGTGCGCGCGAGGAGCGCGTTGACCTCGACGGCGCCGACGAAGCGCTTGCGCGCGCCGTCGAGGAGGTCGACCGCCTCGGCGCAGCGCCCGCTGCGGCCGAGGCAGGTGCCGGCGGACACGACCCAGTTGATCTGCGCCGGCGCGGCGCGGCTGAGCTTCAGGAACGCGTCGGCGGCGTCGCTGAAGCGGCCCTCATGCTGCGCTTGGAATGCGGCGGCGCGGAGGCGGCTCTGTTCCTTCTGCGTTACGACAGCAGGCCCCTGCGATGCCTCCGGCGCGCCCTGCGCGCGGAGGCTAAAGCACAGGGACAGGGCGGAGATTAGGGGGAGGAGCTGCCGGAAGCGTGGGTGCATGCCTACTTGCCCTGCAAGAGGCGTTCCGCTTCGCGCAGGTGTCGCCGCGCGCCCGGCCGCCGTCCGCCGGGGTAGTAGTCCTGGCTCTTCTTCGCCGCCGCCTTGGCTGCGGCGGCGTCCTTGCTGCGCTTGAGGTGCCACAGCGCGAGGTTCTCGTAGCAGTCGCCGACGGCCTCTTCGAGCTGCTGCTTCTGGGCTTCGTTGTCGGGCGGGTCGTTCTGCAGGGTTTCGTCGCCGTCGGCGATCGCCGCGTCGAGCAAGCCCTTGACGAGCTCCCAGTCACGCTCGAGGTGGTAGATCGCGATCAAGGCGCAGTCGTTGCGGAGGCGGACGTTCGCGGGGTCGAGCTGCTGCGCGCGCGTGTACGCCTTGTAGCTCTGCTCGTACATCTCCTTGGCCGCGTCGGTCTCGCCTTGGCGCTCAAGGATGTTGCCGTAGTCCCGCGCGAACAGGCCAGAGTTGTTCAGCAAGTCGACGTCGCTGTTCGCGGCGTCCGACGCCGCGCGGCTGATCTGCTCGACCTTCTTCAGGTCGTTCTTGCGGTAGTAGAAGTCGACGAGGCCGAGCACGCCGCGCTTGATGGTCTCGGTGAGCCCGAGGTCCTGGTTGATCATGTCGGGGCGCAGACGCATCGCCTGCATCAGCAGCTCCTCGGCGCCGGCGCGGTCGTCCTTGACGTTGAGCGTGATGCAGCCGTGCTTGCCGACGACCATCGCGATCCACTGGTTGCAGGTGTCGGTGTAGCCGGCGTTCTTCTGCTTCGAGAGCTCGAAGCTCGCCTTGGCGCTCAAGGATGTTGCCGTAGTCCCGCGCGAACAGGCCAGAGTTGTTCAGCAAGTCGACGTCGCTGTTCGCGGCGTCCGACGCCGCGCGGCTGATCTGCTCGACCTTCTTC
>JAYYEE010000167.1:0-5337 GCA_036160175.1 Planctomycetota bacterium | reverse complement strand
CGCACGCGCGCGGCTTCTACAACGACACCATCACCGAGTGGAACGACCGCGTGCAGAAGGTGCCGTCCAACTTGGTCGCCGTCCTGGCCCGAATGTCGACCCGCGTGCTCTTCTGTGCTGACGAGGACGTCGAGCTGCCCGTGCGCCTGACGAGCGAAGGTCTGCAGACGGAGCCTCCTGCGGGATCTGCGGGGTAAGCAGCTCAGTCGCGGAAGTCCGCTGAGCGGATGCCGTGCTTTTGCATGAGCTTCTGGAACGCGCTCCGCGCCATCCCGGCCTCATCGCTGCAGTGCGTGACGTTTCCGCGGTGCTTGGCCAGGAGCTCTTCGACATACGTCTTCTCCATCGCCGCGATCCGACGGGCCTTCATCTGCTGGAACGTGCCGCCTGCGTCTGCGAGCGCCTCCGCTCGCGACGGTGCCGCGCCGTTGTCCCGGAGCTCAGACGGCAAGTCTTCGAGCGTCAGCTCCGGCCCCTGCCCGAGCGCGCACGCGCGCTCGACGACGTTCCGCAGCTGCCGCACGTTGCCCGGCCAGGCATACGCCCGGAGGAGCTCCGCGACGTCCGGCGCTAGGGCTTGCATGCCGACGGCGTCGCCGAACCGCGACAAGAAATGCGCGACCAACATGTCCACATCGCCGCTCCGTTCGCGCAGCGGCGGGACCTCGATACGCACGACGTCCAGCCGATAGAACAAGTCGGAGCGGAAGCGCCCTTCGCGGACTTCGCGCTGCAAGTCCCGGTTGGTCGCCGCGACGATCCTCACATCAACGCGCTTCTGCGAGTTCGCGCCGACGGGCCGAACGCTGCGCTCCTGGATCGCGCGCAGCAGCTTCGTCTGGAACTCTAAAGGCAGCTCGCCGAGCTCGTCTAGGAACAGCGTGCCGCCGTCGGCGACCTCGAAGAGCCCGAGCTTGTCCGCGGCCGCGCCGGTGAACGCGCCTCGCTTGTGACCAAACAGCTCGCTCTCGAACAGCTCAGCAGGGATCGCCGCGCAGTCGACCGGCACAAACGGCTTCTCTGACCGACCACTTGTGTCGTGCAGGTGGTGCGCGAGGAGCTCCTTGCCGGTGCCGCTCTCGCCGAGCAACAACACCGACGCGTCCGTGCGCGCGGCGCGCTCGAGCATCTGCACAGCGGCGTCGAAGACCGCGGATGTGTAGATCAGCTTGCGGCCCGACACCCCCGATCGCATGCGCTCCCGGAACTCCAGGTTGCGCTCTTTGACCCGCCGCTGAGCCATGGCCTTGCCGACGCGTTCCAGCAGGTCGCCCTCATCGTACGGCTTCGCCAAGTAGTCGAACGCGCCCTGCTTGATCGCCGCGACGGCCATCTGCAGGTCTGGATAACCAGTGATCAACACCACCTCGACGTCCGGGTCCCGCTTCCGAACCTCTGCCAGGAGCTCCATCCCGCTCATGCGCGGCATGCGGACGTCGCTGATGACGACCCCAAACGCACCTTGCTGCAAGAGATCGAGCGCCTCCGGCGCGGACGCCGCGCACGCGGCTTCGTATCCGGCCCGCTTGAGGAAATACGCGCAAGATTCGGCGAGGTCAGCCTCGTCGTCGACGACGAGGACCCGCTCCACAACCTCAGTCACCGGCGCGGCTGCTCCTGCTGGCACTCTTTGCACGTGCCGTATAGGCGTAGGCTGTGCCGCTCGATGCGGAACCCGACGCGCTTGGCCGCCAGCTCTTGCCGCCGCTCCAATTCGTCATCACGGAATTCGATGATGCGCTCACAGCGCAAGCAGACCATGTGGTCGTGGTGCTCGTGGCCGAGCACGTGCTCGAAGCGCCGCCCGCCATCGCCGGTCTCCAGCCCTTCGACGAACCCGGCCTCTTCCAACACGGAGAGCGTGCGATAGACCGTCGCCCGAGAGACCTTTGGATCGACCTTCCTGCAGATGTCCAACAGCTCTTCGGCCGTGAAGTGCTCGTGACTCTCTAACGCTGCGCGCACGATCAACGCGCGCTGCGCCGTCCACCGGAACCCGCTCTTACGCAGGTGCTCCTCGACGATGCTCTGTTCCTGATCCTGCTTCACTCGAGCAACACCATACCGTCACGCGGCCAGCGACTCACGCCCTGCCGGCGGCCATCACGCTTTCGCGCAGGCTGCGCCGATGTCAGGGCGGAAGTGCATCCCGTCAAACCCGATCTTGGCCAATGCTCCGTAAGCTCGTTCGCGCGCTGCATCTGCGTCGGCCCCGAGCGCCGTCACCGCCAACACGCGGCCGCCCGCCGTCTGCAAGTCACCTTGCTCCGAGCGCTTGGTCCCAGCGTGGAACACCTGGAGATCTTCGGCGACCTCTAGGTCGTCCAACCCAAAGATCGGCACGCCCTTCTTGTAGTCGCCTGGATATCCACCGCTGCATGCGACGACGCACACCGCGACCCGCGGATCCCAGACTGGCGCGTCGACCGTTTCGAGCTTGCCTTCGGCCGTCGCGAGCAGCAGCGGCACTAGGTCGCTCTTGAGGCGCATCAAAAGCGGCTGCGTCTCGGGGTCCCCCATCCGACAGTTGTACTCGAGCACCCGCGGCCCGTTGTCCGTGAGCATCAACCCGGCGTAGAGGAACCCGCGGTAGCGACGGCCCTCGCGGTTCATCGCGTGGACGGTCGGAAATACCACCTGCGACTCGATCTGAGAGGCGACGCGCGACGGCATCGTCACCGGCGTGATCACGCCCATGCCGCCCGTGTTCGGGCCGGTGTCGCCTTCGCCGACTGGCTTGTGGTCTCGCGCAGGTTCCAGCGGCACGATCGTCTCGCCGTCGGTCAAGGTGATCAAGGACACCTCTGGCCCCTCGAGACACTCTTCAAAGAGCACCACGTTCCCCGCGTCCCCGAACCGCCCGTCGAAGCACTCAGAGACCGCGACGCGCGCCTCCTCATTGTTCTTACAGACCGCGACGCCTTTGCCTGCGGCCAAGCCAGACGCCTTGACGACGATCGGGCCGTCCGGCCGCGACTCCAAGAACGCCCGCGCCATGGCGACGTTCTCATACGCCCACCACTGCGGCCCCGGGATCCGGTGGTCCGTGCAGATCTTGCGCGCGAAGGCCTTGCTCCCTTCGAGCTCCGCCGCGGCCTTCTCTGGGCCGAAGCACAGCCGGCCGCGCTCGCGAAACATGTCGACGATCCCGGCGCAGAGCGGCGCCTCGGGACCGACGACCGTCAGATCGATGGACTCGTCGACCGCGAACCGGACCAACCCCTCGAGATCGTCTGCGGCGATGGCGACGTTCTCAGCGACCTGCGCGGTGCCCGGGTTTCCCGGCGCGACGAACACGCGGTCAACGAGTGGAGACTGCTGAATCTTCCAAGCGAGGGCGTGCTCACGGCCGCCTGATCCGACAACGAGGACTTTCATCGAGGCGTGGAAGCTACGGGACGACCCGAGCGCATAAAAGGCTTTCACCCAGGGCATCGCCGGGCACGATCACGGCATGGACACGATCGTCGTCTTGAACAAGGATCAAATGGGGCACGGGGACCGAGAGCTCGGCCAGAAGGTGCTCGGGACCTTCTTGAAGAAGTCGATCGCGCTGAAGCAGTTCACCGCGATCGTCTTGTTCAACAGCGGTGTCCGGCTCGTCGCCGAGGGCTCACCGGTGCTCGCAGAGCTGCGAATGCTCGAGGAGCGGGGCGTCGACGTCGTGCCTTGCGGCACCTGCCTCAACCACTACGACGTCACCCCTGCGGTCGGCGAGGTCTCTGACATGGACACCATCGTCCAGGAGCTGGACCGCGCCGCGAAGGTCATCACCATCTGAGCCGTGGACAGCGATCGCCAGCAACCCGCCAGGCCGAGCGGACTGTCCAAGCCATTCGACCGGCTCCTCGGCCTCGCCGCGTTCGCGATCGCGATCATCTGGGTCGCGGGCGTGGCGCGCTTTCGCGACTACGAGCTAGAGCCCATTCAGTGGCTCTCGCTCGCAGCCTTGACCTTCGCGATGAGCGTGATCGGTGGCCGCATGCGCCGCCGGCGGCCCATGCCCCCGATGCCGCAGGGCGCGCGCGCCATCCCGCTCTCGGCGCTCGTCGCGACGATCGTCGGAGCCGTCGCCTTCGTGGCTGGCGGCCTGCTGGAGTGGGTCGCCCCGCGCTATTTCCCGACCGAGGTGTCGTGGGGACTCCGGACGCTCTGGCACGTCGCGTGCGCGTTCGGTGCGAGCTATTGCCTGTTCCTCAGGCGACTGCTGCACATCCTGCCTGCCTGAAGCGCGCGGGACGGCGCGAGCACCCAGCGCCATGGAGGAACCGTCCACGACGTAGCGCCGATGCCGCGGCGCTCACGCGCGCTCAAAGACGATGGGGAACTCGTCGCCTTCAACGACCGCGCCCTCTGGGAGCGCCGCGACCCCGCGCAGGAGCGGGGCGGAGCCGTCCGCGACCCTGGTCTCTGCATCCATGTAGTTGAGCACGACCGCTCGACGCCAGCGATTGCTGCGGTTGCAGTCGCTCCCGTGAAGGGTGTGGCTGTGGTGGAACGTCGCGCTCCCAGCCGGCGCACTCACCGCGACCGGCGTGAAGTTCGCGCCCGCTGGGAGGTGATCGCAGATCCGCTCGAGCGTGCTGTCGAAAGGAATGCTCGGTAGCAGCGGCCAGCGGTGGCTCTGAGGAACAAACTGCAGACAACCGCTGGCCTCGTCGCTGTCGTCGAGCAGCAGGTTGCAGGTGATGTGCTTCGCCGGCGCCGTCCTCGTCCAATAGGAGTAGTCCTGGTGCCATGGCACCACGCCTGGATGCTGCGGCGGCTTAGCGAAGACCTGGTCGTGCCAGAAGCGCAGCCGATCGACGCCCAGCAGCGCGGCACACGTCGACGTGATGCGCTCGTGAAAGATCAACTCGCGGAGCACCGGGTGGACGCGGAATCCGCCGAGGAAGTGGCAGACGACCTCGTCCGGGCGCTCGGTATACGAAGCTTCCACCTCGTAGAGCCGATGCCGGTGCGCGTCGAGGTTATGGATCACCTCTTCGACCGCTGCGCGGACGGCGTCTAACTCCTCCGCCGACAGCATGACAAGCGGCCCGACGAAACCGTCGCGTTCGAAGCTAGCAGGCGACACGCGGTGAGCGTAACCGGTTACGATGCGCGCATGCGTCGATTCCGTGCGCTGGCCGCCGCGGCCGTGGTAACCGCTGTCATACCCTGCCAGCAGGCGCTGTTTTTTCGCAACGCCAACCTGTTCGCGGCTGGCCCGTTCCACGCGGACGTCGCCGCCGCGGTGCGGCAGTTGTGCGCGGGCCCCACGCCTGCCCAGCGCGCTGGAGGTGTCCGGACACACCTGCCAGTCGGCACGCGCATGTTGGCGTGCCAACGCACCGG
>JAYYEE010000166.1:0-5449 GCA_036160175.1 Planctomycetota bacterium | reverse complement strand
GTCCAAGCACACCGGGCCTATCGCCGCGCCGAGACCAACGACGACCAGGTCGAGGTGGACGTGTTGGTCGGCGAGGCGCTGCTCGAACGCCTCGAGGCCGAGCGTCAACCCGCGGTCGTCGGCGCGCTCGGCGTCGCGCTGGGGCTGACGAGGCACCGCGACGCCGCGCCTGTCATGGCGCGACGGATGCGCGAAGACCTGCAAAAGTCGGAGCAAGCGGGCTACCTCTGCCTCGGCCTCGCGCTGATGCGCGATGAGCGCTCGATCGAGGACATCCAGCAGACGATGGCCGCTTCCGCGCGGCGCGGGAGCTTGTTCGTCCAAGCCGCGATCTCGCTCGGACTCCTAGGTGACAAGTCTGCGGCGGAAGCGCTGCACAAGAAGCTCGAGGATGAAGACCGCAACCTCGCCACGCTCGCCGCGATCGCCGAGGCGCTGGGACATATCGGGGACCGGCGCTCCGTCGAGCCGCTTAAGCGCGCGCTCTTTGACGAAAGCCGCGGCGACCTCCAGCGCGCGTTCGCCGCGGTCGCCCTCGGCGCGGTCGCCGACCGAGCGCGGCTGCCGTGGCACTCCAAGCTCAGCAAGGACATCAACTACCGTGCTGCAGTGGAGACGCTGACCAACCAGAGCACCGGGATCTTGGATCTTCTGTGAAACGTCGGGCCTGGCGCTGCGCTGGAGACGCAACCTCTGATCCAGCGCAGCCCCGTTACGATCCACCAATGCGACCCCTCCTCCTCGCCGCCTCGTTAGCCGTCACCCCCCTGTATGCGCAGGACCCGTCTTTTCGCGGCAGCATTGGCTTCTCCGGCGGCTCGTATGAGTTTGACTCCGACCTCGCGGGCTTCGACGAGCGCGCCGACGCGGGCCTGTTCCTCGCGGAGCTCGAGGCGACGGCGGCGAACGGCTACGGCGGAGGGCTCCGCTACGAGGGTTACTCATCATCCGCGAGCGACGGCCTGTTTCGTGACCCCGCGAACCCGCTAGACCCAGGGACTCGCGCGCGCAGCGGGACGTTTCAGGCCCACTTCACCTACCTCGTCCGACAGCACCGCTTCGAGATGCCGGTGCGCGCGGGGTTGTTTCTCAACGGCCTCGTCCTGGACGATCGCGCGTCGGCCGCGCCAGAGTCGACCTACGCTTCGTTTGGCCCTTACTTCGAGGTCGAGCCAGAGCTGACCGTGCGGCAGCGCGGCGAGTTCCGCTGGACGATCTTCGGACAGCTGGGCTTCGGTGCGGCGGGCACCAGCATCGACGTCGACGGAGACTCACGCGACTACACGTCGGACTCAGGCTTCTTCAACCTCGAGCTGGGAACACGCGCCTCATATGGCGTCTTGGAGTTGGGCCTCGCGTTCGTGGGGCGCTACCACTCCATGGACAGCAGCAGCGTCGAAGCCGGCCAGTTCGTCTACGGCTTCGACGCAGGATATGAGGGGTTCCTGCTCACGGCCGGCGTCCGCTTCTAGAGAGCGCTCTAGCTGATCGGGGGCGGCTCGAAGTCGAACTCTCGCTCGCCGGGGCTAGGCTCGCTCGCGCCGTCCCGCGCGACGCCGGTCGCGAAGCGCGCGATCAACTGCTGACTGAGTAGGCGCTCGTCGCAGTGCATCTCGACGTCCGTGGGCGCGCTGTGCCACTGGGAGAGGACCCCGATCACGGCGCTGCAGAGGACAAACGCGGCTAAGGCCGGGTCACCTACGGCCAGCGTCCCGTCTCGGGCCCCCTGCTCGAGGAGCTCTCGGACCTGCGCCCGAAACCAGCGCTGTTCTTGGCGGTCGTCCTCGCGGAGGCGCGCGGTGAACCGCCCGCGCAGCTCCGTCGACAAGACTCGGAGCAGGTGCGTCGCGGCCGGCTCCCGTAAGTGGAACGCCAGATACGCAGAGAGGAAGCCTCGCAGCGCCGACGCCGCGCCCTCAGCGCTCGCTCCAGACACCTGCAGCTCGCGGCGCCGGTGCTCGCGCCAGTGATCCAGAACCGCGAAGAAGAGCTCTTCTTTGCCTGCGAAGTGGAAGTAGAGGCCGCCCTTCGTCACCCCAGCTCTGGCGGCGATCGCGTCCAAGGTCGAGGCGGAGTAGCCGCCGTCCGCGAACTCGGCCGTCGCCGCCGCGATCAAGCGCTCGCGCAGAGTCGGATCAGCGGGGCGGGGCATCGCGCGCTCAGCGGTAGCTGTAGAAGCTCTGACGGACGTCGGACGGCAAGTAGAAGTCGATCAAGAACGGGTTCCACGCGCGCTCCTCCTGCGAGAACTGGTCCATGTCGAGGTATGTCGCGCCGAAGTCCTGATAGGCCTCGTCCTGCATGTCCACCGGCTGCACGCGCAGCCCGATCCGCTCCTCGTAGGGGATAATAGGCACGATCTGTCCCTCTTCGCCGTCGTCGATCCGGCGGACGATCGAGCGCGCGCGACGCAGAAGATAGATCCGCTTGTTCTCGCTGTCGTTGCGCTTGTAGAGCGACGCGAGGTGCACGCTGAACACGTCGGAGTCGACGGTCAGGCGGCGCATGATGTCCTTCTTGATCTCTTCGTCGGGGATCTGCGCGAACTCCTCAACCTCTTCGAGCGCCTCCAACGTGTCGAAGAAGCGCTTGAGCGGCTGATTGCCGAGCATCATGTCGCCGAAGTCGGCGGTCTCTTCCGCCTGCGCGTCCGCCGCTGACTCGGTCGCGTCCTCGTCGATCTCGTTGCGGTAGCGGATGATCCCGTCGATGACCCGGTCCGGCACGTCGTCGTCGGGGAACAGCGCGCGCAGCACCGGGCGCGTCGCCGTGTTGACGTTGACCTTGACGCCGACGCCCTCGGGCTGCTGCGGCTCGTCGTCCTCGCCCGGGTCTTCGCCGGAATCGCCGCCGGAATCGCCGCCAGACTCGCCCGCGCCCGGCGGCGGCGCGCGGCCGGCCGCTTCCGCGATCGCGCGCTGACGCGCGAGCTTCGCGGGGTCTCCTGGGTCAGGCACCAGCGACGTCCAGATCGTGAGCACGGACTCCAGCCCCAAGTGCACCTTCTGGTCGATGGCCTTGTCGAAGAACAGCTCCGCGTCGATCGACGGGAGCATCATCAGCTCGTCGAGGTGCAGCGGGATCGCGAAGTCGCGGTCGTCCTCATCGAGGCTCTTAAGCGGCGGCACCGGCATCGAATCGGTCGGCGGCCGCCGACCCCAGTCGACGATCTCTTGGACCATCAACGAAGCGTCGCTCGACGCTACGTCCCACTCGGTGTCCTCACGGAGCGTATCGATCAGCCGGGCGAGCCCTTCGCGAGACTCCTGCGCATACTCTTCGTCAGGGCTCCAGATGGTCAGCAGGTTGAACTTGCGGTTCTCGTCCTCGATCCAGACGTAGGTCGTCAGGTCGTTGTCGGGGTGACCGCTGGGCTCGTACCAGGCGTCTCGGCTCGAGTCGCAGATCGCGGCAGGGTCCTCTTCGGCCTCCTCCCCTTCGGGCAAGCCGCCCTCGCCCCCTGCGCCAGCGCCGGCCAGCGCCGCGCCGAGCTCGCCGCCGCCTTCACCCTCTGCGGCCGCGCTCGCGATGTCCGCGAGCAGCTTCTGCTCGGCCTCACCAAGCTCGTAGAGCATCAGCGTGTTCATCCGCGCCAGGAGCGCGTCGTTCTCTCCGGTCGCCCTGACCATCCGGCTCGACACCACCAGGTCTGCGACCAGGATGTAGAGCAGGATCGAAAAGATCAGCGCCATCACCAGGGCCACGCCCGACTGCGGGTCGTCGGCGGCGGCAGGACGACGTGGAGGCACAGGATGAAGGCGCGGCATCAGCTAGGGTCCGACGGTCATTCTATCGATTCCTTCCCGACCACGCCCGCAATCCAACGCGGAGGCGCCTAGAACGGAGTTCCGATGGCAGGCGAGCCGCGGTCCTCGACGATCCGAGGCGTGATGTGGAACTCGACCGTCGTGTCATTGCGCACCGTCGACGAGGACCGGAACAAGAAGCCCAGCACGGGGATGTCCCCGAGGATCGGCACCTTGGTCTCATTCTCGAACTGGGTCTTGGACTTAAGCCCACCGATCACGAGGGTGTGCCCGTCCTTCAGGTAGACCGTCGTCACCGCGGTGCGCGTGCTCGTGACGGGCGTAACGATAGGCTCCGTGTCCGCGAAGCTCGTGATCGCAGAGACGTCGGCGAAGACCTCGAGGATCACCGAGTCCGTCCCGGCGATCACTGGGATGATGTTCATCCGGACGCCGACGGGCTGAAAGTTGATGTCGGTCGCGACCTCGGATCCGAGCTGCGAGAACTTCGCCTTCGGGAACGGCACCTGAGTCAAGGTTGAGATCGCGGCTACGCCGCCGTTCCGCACGACCAGCTTCGGCGAGCTGGTGATGTCCGCGAGGTTGTTCGCCTCGAGCGCCTCAACCAGGGCGTTCAACTGCCACGCGTCGTGGATGCCACCCAGCGCGAACCTGCCGATGTCCGCGACCGGCGTCGTCCCGACGATCGGCTGGCTCGCAGGGAACGCCGAAGAGTAGGACCTCACCAGCTGGCTGCTGGTCAGGTTGCTCAAGATCGGGGTGGCCTCGTCGAGCTGTGCGACCCCGAACGAGAGCGCGTCTGCGGTGTTGTATTCGATCACCTGGACGCTGATCTCGATCTGCGGAATGCTGCTGTAGAACAGGTCGAGGGCCGCCTCGAAGGCAGCGAGGGCCGCCGGCTGCGCGGTGACCAGCGCCAGCGAGACCGTCGGCGCGTCCTTGTACTTCAGCACCGGCGGCTCACCCGTGACCGCGGTGCTCGGCTGGTTCGGCTTCTCGACGAGCTTCGCGCCGCTGAGGACCTCAAAGTCCGGAACGAAGGTGACCTCGACCGTGTGCTCGCGGAGCATTCGGCCGAGGATGCTCTTGGCGTCGGGGCCGCCGACCTTGAGCCCCGGCTTCGGCACCGGCTGCTGTTGGCCTGCGACGGGCGGCTTCTCGGGCGAGATCTCTGCGATGAGCTTCAAGAACGTCTGCGCGAGGTCGCCAGCCAGGAAGAACTGCTTGGTGACCGCGCCGTCCGCGCCGATCAGGACGTTGCTGCCGAACTGGAGGCGCAGCTGCGCGTCGCGCTGCTCCGCGGTCTCTGGATCCTGGCGCTGTGGATCCTGCCGCTCCTGCTCGGCGCGCCCAGCCACGAACTCGTCGCCGCTGCCGAGCTGCCAGGCGATCGGCCCGGCACCGCCCGCACCCCCGAACACCGCGCCAGAGACGCGAGTCTCTCCGACTCGCTCTGGCGCTCCCGCGCTCACACAACCCAGGGCAAGCAGCGGGAGCAGAGTCGCCGCCGTGGACCGCGGGGACCTGGACGGGGCGAGGTGTGGCACGAGGCGCGATTGTGGAGGATCCAGCCTGCCTGCGCGAGGGTTTCGGCCCCCGGCCCGGCCGGGCTGGCTAGGCTTCGAGCTCGGCGACGACCAAATCCGTCAGGTCGGCCACGTCGCGGCCGCGGTCGTCCTTCA
>JAYYEE010000165.1:0-5227 GCA_036160175.1 Planctomycetota bacterium | reverse complement strand
GACGCCGCCCCACACGCTCACTTGCCGGACTTCTTGCTGGCGGCTCGCACTCTGGCGCTCTTGACGTAGTCGAGGAGCCGCTGCACGTCGTCTTCGGGACTCAGCTGTAGCGACGCCTCAAGCAGCGACTGCGCCTCCGCGAAGCGCTTCTGGTTCGCCAGCATCTGACCGTGGAAGCGCTTGGCTTTCGCCGTGAACGCAGAGTTGCGCCCGGCCTGCTCGTATCGGAAGGCGGCCTGTTCGTAGTCGCCCTCTTTTTGATAGTGGACTGCGAGCGCGAGCAGCGCGTCGCCGTCCAGCGGGTTCTCTTGAACGATCTGCTGCAGCAGCGCGACCTGCTCCTTCGAAGCTCCAGCAGACGCGGCGAGGCGCGCGCGCATCTTGAGCAGCTGCAGCTTGTCGCTCTGGCTCAAGTCATCGGCGTAGCTCGCTTCGATCCCGGCCACGAGCCGCGACGCCTCGCCGTATTGCGAGAGCATGGCGAGGTGATTCGCGATCTGGACGACGCCTGCGTGCCCGCCGCGGTCTTCTAGTTCGATGGCCTTGAGGTATGCGTCGACGGCGAGCGTGTAGAGCTTGTCGTTCAGTTAGATCGTGCCAAAGTGGGACAGCGTCACGAAGTCAGCGCCGCCCAGGCGGTCGACGACCTCGAAGTTCGCGGCCGCATTCTCCTTGTCACCGAGGTTCGCGTACGCGAACGCCTGCATCTTCCAGAGCTCCGGGTTCTCACTGTCTTTAGCGATCAATCCGTCGAGGAGGTTGATGGTGTCCGCGAACTTGTTTTGACGACCGAGACACTCTGCCAACGCCTGCTTCCAGCGGTCCTCGCGCGGATCCATCATGACGACCAAGCGGAAGGCGGACTCCGCGGACCCAAAGTGGCCTGCCTGAAAGTGCGCGATCCCCAGCGCGCCATACGTTTGCGGGTCTGATCCGCCGAGGCTGATGACCTCGACGAAGGACTCTGCGGCGGAGCGATGCTTGTTCGCGCGCATCTGCGCGAAGCCCAACTCCTGCCACGCTCGCCGGTAGCTGGGATACTTGTTAACGGCCTTAACGTATTCGCGGATGGCGCCCTCGTGATCGTCATTGCCGGCGCAGAGCTTGCCCTGCATGAAGTCCCAGACGGGGCTCGCGTCTGGACCCTGCAGGTCGCCTAGGCGAGCGACCGCCTTAGCGAGCTCGCCCGCGGTGATGAGATCCAAAACCTCGAGGCGGAACTGGCCTTCACGGAGCGACAGCGGCGGATCGACTTCGCTGCCGCGGAGCCAGTTCTGGGCGAGCTGCCGTTGGAAGCTCGGCTGCATCCAGATGTCTTGCAGCATCGCCCGCATCTTGAGCTGCTCTGGCGTCGGCGCTGGCTCGGGATCTTGCGCGTCTCCATCCGCGAGCGCCGGCTGCTCCTCGCCGCCTTGCGCGAGCGCATTCGAGGTCACGTCCACCAGCTCTACGTCCTCCGCGAGCGCGGCGCTTGACGTGGACGGACGTTCATCACCGCCCAGCTCAGGGCTAGGGCTCGTCGCGCATCCACAGAGACCAAACGCCACGATGAATGTGCAGATCCAATCACGAAAAGACATCAGTTCTACCTCACTTAAAAGTCATCGGCTGGCGCACCCGAAAGTCATCGGGCCTGCCTCGGCGCTTGCCGGGCTGCCACTTCCACTGGCGGATCGCCTGCAACGCAGAGTCGTTGAATAACGGGTCGTCCGAACGCACTACGGTGGGGTTCACGACGCGACCTAGCTTGGTCACGGTCATGGCGACGACGACCGTGCACGGCATGCGCTTCTTCATCTCGCGCGTCATCTCAGGGCGCACCTTGAAGATCGCCTCCGGCTTCTCTTCCAGGCTCCCCATTTCAAACATGTTCGCCATACCGCCGCCCCCGGTCGCACCGACAAGGTTGAGCGGGAGTCCGCCAGCGAACACGCTGGCGCCGGAACCAAACGCGCCGCCGCCCAGCGCCAACTCCAGGTCACTGAGGTCGAGCGGCGGCGCCTCAGCGTCGACGCTCGGCGGCGGCGGCGGCGGGTCCGGTTCGTCTGGCTCTTCTTCCTCTTGTTTCGGCGGCGGCGGCGGCGGCTCTTCGCTCGTGCTGACGCGACGAACGTCGAGGTCCGCTTGGGGCGGCGCGCTGATCGCGCGCAACAACGGCAGCAGCAAGAAGCAGCACAGCGCCATCGCCACCCCACCAGCCACCACCGTCAACGTGTGGCTGGTTCGGCGGAGCGAGCTCACTTGCTGCTTGTCAGCCATCGTTAGCGCCCTTTCTTGGTCGCGATGTTCACGACGCACTCGGGGTAGCCGAGCTTGCACTGGTCGATGACGCGCGTCAGCATGCCCGCAGACGCGTTCTTGTCGACCTGGACGATGACGGGCACCTTCTCCTGCATCATCTTGCGCGACACGATCGAGCGCACGCGCCCGATCCCGACTGGCTTCGAGTCGAAGAAGACCTCGCCGTCTGCGGTCAACGCGAACATGACGGTGTTCTTCTGCAGCGAGACGGACGCAGCGGCCTGCGGCTTGTCTACCTCGACGCCCGTCTCCTCGACGAACGTCGTCGTCACGATGAAGAAGATCAGGAGGATGAACACGCAGTCGATCATCGGCGACATATCGATGCCCGCCTCGATCTCACCTGCGCTGCCTGAATCGCGGAAACGTCCCATGTGGTGTGTTTAGTTCGGTTACTCGCTAGCGGTCGTCAGGCGGCCTCACCCGACGCCTGAATGCGGCGATGCAGATCCTGCGTGCAACCAGTCTCGAGTCGCGTAAGGAACGCAGCGTAAGAGTCGCGCATCCGCGCGAGTAAGTACTGAAAGAACAAGCCAGGCAGCGCGACGACGAGGCCGGTCATCGTCGTGATCAGCGCCTCTGAGATCCCCTGCGAGACGGCGACCATCGTCTTCTCGCCGCCTTGGCCGTCCGCCAACGCGGCGAAGGTCGCCAACATGCCGGTGACGGTGCCGAGCAAGCCGAACAGCGGCGCCGCGGCGATGCACACCTTCATCATCTTGAGCTCACGGTTGATCGGCGCGAGCTCCGCTTGGCGCAAGCCGTCAAAGACCGCCGCCGACTCTTCTATGGTCTGCGCGAGCGTGACCTCGTCGAGGAGCTCGCCGATCTTGCCCTCGCGGTACTTGGGGTGCTCGATCCACAGCCGCCAGGTCTTGTCGGTGACGCCACGGAAGCTCTTACCGGCGATCTTGAGGCTCGAGTGGACTCCGAAGCCGAACATGATGACCGCGTTCGCGAAGATCGCGCCCATCGCCCAGCCGCCCTTCCCCCAAATATCCCACGCAGCCTCCCAGAGCAGCCAAAACTGCTCGCTGAAGGACGCCGCGTCGCCTTGGAAGGACGTAATCATGACTCGGATCAGGCTCCCTCGACAGCTGGCGCCTGCTCGGCTGGCTCAACTGTCCGGACGTGGTTCATGAACTGGACCGCGGCCTTCTCCATGCCATCCGAGATCGCCTTGGCCTTGCGCGACAGGAAGGCGTGCAAGAGCAACGAGGGGATGGCGATGATGAGGCCGTTCTCGGTGGTCACCAACGCCTCGGAGATCCCGGACGAGAGCACCTTAGGGTCGCCTCCGCCGAACTCCGTCATCAACGCGAACGTGCCCATGATGCCCGTGACTGTGCCCAACAAGCCGAGCAGCGGCGCCGAGGTCGCGCAGATCGAGACGAAGGGCAGCCAGCTCTGCAGCTTGAGGCGCGCAGTCAACAGCTTCTCGAACATGACCTCTTCGATGAGCTCGCGCGGCTGCCCGCTGTGCGCTGCGCCGGCCGCCAGCATCCTGCCGCCCGGTCCAGGCATCGCTTCGGCGATCTCCAAGGCGGCTGCGTGATCACCGTCGTCCATTGCGCCGAACAGCTTCTCGAGCTGCCGCCGCCCCGGCCGCCGCACGAAGACCATCGACAACCACTTCAGCAGCACGACCAACAGCGCCGCGCCCGCCAAGATCGCCATGGGGATCATGATCGGGCCGCCCTTCTGGACGTGCTCCCACCAAGTCTCGTTGATCGACTCGACCTTGCGCGCGTCCCCGAGCGTCACGTCGACCGGGAACTTGCCGCCAGTGCCTTGCACGACCCGCGCGGCCGCGTCGCTGATAGCGGCGTCAGGGAAGGCGAAGACGGACGCGCCGAGCGAATTGCGGTCCTCCTCAAGCGCCCCGACGTCCTGCAGATCGACCGACTGGAACAGCGCCATCGGGCCGAGCAAGACGATCCTGCCGTCCTTGACTTGGCCGTCATCGACCTTGGCCTTGCCTTCGAACCGCGAGCCGCCGAGGGCGTCCTCCAGCTTGTCGAGCGACATCTCGACGACCCCGAGTTGGGTGTCGAGGCGAGCTTGTTCGTCGAGCTTGTCGTTCTCAAGCGACAGCCGCGCCTCGTCCAGCCTGCCCTGGTAACGCTGCATCTCAGCGATGTGGAGGCGGCTCGCGAACTCCTCGTTGTATTGACGCAGCAGCGTCGAGAGGTAGTCCGACTGCTGCTGGAGGCTCGTCAGCGTGCCCTCGAGCGCCGTGAGCTCGTCGGTCTTGGCGACGAGCTCGATCGACACGGCGTCGAACTCGCCGCGGGCCTTGGAGAGCTTCGCCTCAACGTCGGAGAGCTCCTTGGCCAGCGGCAAGCGCTCGGTCCCGATCGTCTTCCTGAGCGCGCTGAGCTCGGCTAGCGCCGCCTTCATGTCACGCTGCATCGACGCGGCGGCGGCAGACAGCGTCCGGTCAGGCGATTGCGTCGCCGCGCCTTCACCTTGCGCGAACGCGAGGCCTGACGTGATCGCTGCGGCGAACGCCATGCGGGAAATCAAATGCTTGTTGTTCATTGTCGTTCCTCGTTCAGCGGATGGTGACTGGCAGCAGCACGTTGCGCGCGAGCTGCTCGCTGCGGTAGACGGCGACAGCTGTCGCGATGTCGGCGGCCAGCTCGTTCTGCGGCGTCCAGCGCCACCCCTCTTCCGAAGAGACGCCGGTCCCGGCCACCGTTGGCTCGCCCTTGGCGCCCTTGCCGCCGACGTAGTAGGCCTGCGCGAGGCCGATGTAGATCACCGTGACAGAGACGGTCCGCCCGTCAGCCTGCTCGCGCTGCTCGCTCGTCACCTTGACCTCACGGTTCCATTTATCGATCGGGTTCAACACACCGATCACGTTCTGGTAGCGCACGCTTAAGGACATCGCCTCGCGCTCTTTGTCGTCGCTGGGGATGCGCTG